>JAZDOO010000158.1:0-2584 GCA_043798555.1 Pseudomonadota bacterium
GCGTACCGGCGATGACTTTGCCAGACCTCGCCCAAATAGTCAGCAGCCATTTTGGGGTTTGTGAACAAGTCTGCCGTTTTGACGACCAGCTCGCGTACGGGCTGATCATGATCCCGGTAATGGTTGTTATTGCGGACCTGTCTCCCCTTGAGGGGGCTCACCGTTTGCCGTGCAATTTCCTGTGAAGAGGTATTATATATAATGATCTCCTCACCGCTACGCTCCACATAAACTATGGCCTGGGGCGGACGAAAGGTTCCGGTAGGAACGGAGTATTCGCTACCCTGATAATTAATTACGTTGGTCTTCCTAACCGAATATTCTTGTCTAACGGGCTCTGTCATAAAAGAAGGTTTTAATGGTAATAAATAGTTTTTCTCAATAGCATATTCCAGTACCGGTCTTTTATGGGTAGTGGAATGTACCTTGGCATTAGCCGTCCGGTGCAGCCAGGCTATGCCTTCCTTGTTGAGGGTGTGCTGGTCAAAATACTTCCTGCCCCGCAAAAAATTGTACTTCACGTATTTCACCACGTTCTCGATCTTGCCTTTGCTTTCCGGATCTGCCTTCCGGCAAAACCGGAAGTTAAAGCCCCGGTCTTTCTGGTAAGCCTGGAAAGATTGAGTCAGGATCAGCTCGCCCAGGTTCTCATCGGTCAGCATCAGTTTATCCTGATCATACACGATTTCTTTGGGGTACCCTCCGAGAAAGAAGAATGCTGCCTCATGGGCCAGGATCGTCTTCTGGGTGGTATAGTGCTTATCGGAGTACTCAACAAACTTATAACGGGAGCGGCAGAGAACCATTGCAAAAAAGTAGACCTTCCGGCGCTTGCCCTGTACATCGGTCATATTGAACTCTCCGAAGTCGGCCTGCGCCTGGCTGCCGTACTCACATTCCTTAACCTGCTCATAAGTCCGGGAAGTGAACACTTTGGGAATATTGTGCTTTTGCCGGACCATCAGGACAAATGAGTAAACCGTTTTTTCATCCACATCGGGGAACTCCGAATGGTTCTCCTTTAACCAGTCGTGGATCTGTGCGGCCGATGCTTCATCGCAGTCCGTCAGCCGCTTAACCACAAAGTCTTCATAAGCGGTCAATTTTTTTGATCGCTGTTCGAGTTGTTCCCGGTACGCCAAATACTCGTCTTCCGTCATGGTCAGGTACTTTTTCACCGTCCGTGCATCCAGTCCCAGAAACTCTGCGATATGTGGCGGCTTCCAACCTAATCGTTCTCTGTTGCAAATTTCATGATACATCATCCAATCGTTTAGAAAATTTTTCTGTTGATCATCCATGGGTTCCTCCTTTTGATTAAGGCACCAAAGGTCAGAACATTAAGCATGATTTTTCTCCCGCCGCTTCGAAGCGGCGGGAGAAAACTTTCAAATCTGATCGGAGATTAACTTGGAAGAAAAACGTGCATTCTTATTTCCCGAAATATGACATTCTTATTTCCCGAAAACTTGCATTCCTAATTCCCAAAAACTCGCATTGTTATTTCCCGTTTACATCGTAAGTCTAACCTAGCACTAATCATATTACTATGAGTCGCAATGAACAATTGTTTTTTGGAAGATTCACTAATATTGCGGATTACCTTTTTCATATTAACGTGACTCAAATGATTTTCAGGTTCTTCAATGAGAATAATATCGTTAATGTCTTCATGTTTGCTAAGCGCAAATTCGGTTTTAATAATACACTGTTTACCTTTTCCTTGATTTTCGATGTTAATTTCATTCTCACTTAACGTTAAGTCAGTCTCTAAATTCGCTTTGGAATTATGTTTTAATGTGAATGAATAATTCTCAAGACGTGAGTTTAAAACATCTAGGACTCGATTTTTAAATGATTCTTTGTATTTCCTATATTCATTTTGATGTTTGTTCTTTTCAACCGGAATAGTATGGCTATTATACATGTCTTTTACGTATTCTCTCATCGCATACTCACTACTTATCTGAGAATTGTCTATTAAAACATGTCTTAAATACTTTTTATTACCAGTAAAACCATCACCGGAAAACGTTATAAACTTTGAGGAGTAGTATTCAAATGGAAACGCGGTTTCTTTTTGCTTAAGGATTTCATTTATTTCTTTACTTAAGTCATCATTAGGTACACATTCTAATCTTAAGCCATCACATATTCTTTCATCAGAGTTGTTTTTACCATTTAATCGAAAGTCATGTTGTTCATTTAAATAGAGTTCGATAAGTAGGGTTGGTAGATTGTCATAATCTTTTTCGCTATTTAAAAACTTTTGAATTACCTCTGTATTAAATAAGCTTTCAAGACCTATTGATTCTAATCGAGCTATACTTCCACTTAGAACCAAATTAATTGCTGAAAGAATAGTGCTTTTGCCAGATTCATTATCCCCAACTAAAATGTTTAAATCCTTATCAAAATCGACAGAAAAGGTTCTAAACCTTTTAAAATTTTGAAGCTTAATTTTTTCTATGTATTTCATATGATTGCCTATGTAATAATTAGTAGTCCTTGTTCATTGACTGATTAATGGTAATCTTAATTTAATAGGTTAAATTTTGTTTGATATCCTATTTTTTAGTAGCTC
>JAZDOO010000348.1:0-7450 GCA_043798555.1 Pseudomonadota bacterium
CAAGCGGAGAAAGGAAGGGCCGTCTTCTACGATCTGGCGAAAATTTCCGATGTGGTTTACGACAATTTTCGGCCAGGGGTGCTGGATCGGCTGAAGATCAATTACGATACTTTGAAAGACATCAATCCCCACCTTATATCATGCTCCTGCACTGGATTTGGTCTAACTGGACCGGGACGCGACCGTCCGGCTTTCGATCTCGTTGTCCAGGCTATGGGCGGCGGCGTGAGCATAACTGGAGAGCGTGGCCGCCCTCCGGTGCGCAGCGGAATTCCCATTGGTGACATGGGCGGAGGTGTTTTCTCAGCTTTCGGGATTTTGGCCGCTCTGATCAGCCGGGCGCACACAGGAAAAGGACAGAAAGTCGATGTCTCAATGCTGGATGTGCAAATATCCCTGCTGAATTACATGGCCACGATGTATTTTCTTTCTGGAGAAGTGCCGGGGCCCATCGGCAATGAGCACTTTGTCCATGTTCCTTATGGATCTTTTAAAACCAAGGACATTTACATTATTCTGGCTCTGGTAGGGGATAACTTTTGGAAACCTTTTGTGGAAATCCTGGGGGTCGAGGAATTAAAGGATCCCAAGTATGACAAGCGCGATGGACGTTGGGAGGACAAAGAAAAAATCGAAGCCCTCATCTCTCAGGTCCTAGCGACTAGGCCCGGGGATGAATGGTTGAAGCTCTTAGCCGAAAAAGGCATCCCTTCTGGACCTATCAATACATTCGACTGGGCCCTTTCCGGACCCCAGGTGCTTCATCGAAATATGATAGTGGAAGTAGAACACCCTATCGGTGGAAAGGTAAAACAGCCGGGCAACCCCATCAAGATGTCGGGCACGCCCGGGGAAACTTTTTCTCCCCCGCCGCTTCTTGGTCAGCACACCCGCCAGGTCCTGGAGGAATTGCTTTGCTACCCTAAAGAAAAGATTGAAGAATTGGAAAGGGAAAAGGTTATCTAAATAATCTTAAACCGTAGGAGGATGATTTGAAAAAGACAACGATTTTACGACGCCTGCTCGAACGCAAGAGAATTCTGGTGGCCCCCGGCTGCTACAATGCCCTTACCGCGAAAATTATCGAAAAAGCCGGCTTTGACGCAGTCTACCTTTCCGGGTATGGCATCTCCGTTTCGCTGCTGGGCATGCCCGATGTAGGGCTGGCCACCATGACTGAAGTACAAACCGTTGCCCGCTACGTGGCCAACGCCGTTTCTATCCCCGTCATCGCCGACTCTGACACAGGTTACGGAAACGCCATCAATGTCATGCGCACGGTGAGAGAATACATCCAGACAGGAGTAGCTGCCATTCACTTGGAGGACCAGATTACTCCCAAACGCTGCGGTCATGTGGCCGGCAAGATGCTTGTGACAGTGGAAGAAGCCGTGGGAAAGATTATGGCTGCCGATGCGGCGAGGAAAGAGATAGACCCTGATTTCCTGATCATTGCCCGCACGGATGCCCGGGGTGCGGTGGGAGGGGGTCTGGAGGAGGCCATTGCCAGAGCCAACGCCTATACCAAAGCGGGCGCAGATATGGCTTTTGTGGAAGCCCCGCTTTCCGCCGAGGAGTTGCGAAAAATAGTGAAGGAAGTGCAGGCGCCCATACTGTACAACGTTGCTGGAGTCTCGCCCCACCTGCTCATAGAAGAATTGGAAGAAATCGGAGTCTCGCTGGTCATTTATCCTGGCGTTTCATTGCAAGCCACAGCCAAGGCAGTTTGGGATCTTATCCAGGCCATCAAAACCAAGGGGACCCAGGCAGAAATAGATTTTCAAAATCAGATGAAAGACCATCCTTTGGAAGATTTCCATGCCTTTGCCGGCTTCCAGGAGATTCGCCAGATAGAAGAGAAGTTCCTACCCAAAGCGGATGTAGCGAGCAAATATGAAGATACTATCGGTTACCAGCCCTGAGGCCAAGGGGGAAAAATATCTGGCGCTTCGCTTATCCCTGATAGGGGGAAAAATAAAAAACCCATTATACAAGGAGGAGAAACGATGAAAAAGAAATGTTTTGTTTTTTTCCTGGCATCATTCCTGGTTCTATGGGCAAGTTTCTCGATGGACCCCACCTCGGCTGCGGCCAAAGAAAAAAAATCCATAACCATCGCGGCCGGAAGACCAGGAGATGTATGGTATGTCTTGTCGCATGCCTTAGCCACTTTTATTAACGAACGTTCTGATAAGCTTAAAGCTGATGTAGTGGCTACCGCAGGAGTGACCGATAATACCAGATTGATTATGGGAAAAACGGAATTCAGAGCAACTCATGTTAATGCGACCATGATTCCTGGTCATAATGTCTGGGGTAAGGGTGAATATTTTCCATTGAAAATCGGGTCATTAGTCCACTTGGCCTCGGTATGGATTACTTTTGACCCCAAAATAAAAACTTTTACTGACTTAAAAGGGAAAGCGGTGGCCCTTCCCCGAAAGGTAGAAAAAGGTTATGTCTGGATCTTTGCTGATCAGCTGAAACAAGCAGGGGTATGGGAGAGTGTTAAGCCAATGCACGGAGGCTTGAGTGCCTTAGTCACCGCACTTCGAGACGGCGCAGCCCATGCCGGTGTCATGATGTTTGACTTTGTATACCCAAATGAATTTAGACTTGGGTCCTCCTTGGAAGAATTAAAGGCTCGCGCCACACTCCATTTCATCCAACAAGGAAACGTGGATGCTAATATAGCCATGATTGCCAAAGCTTGCCGTTCTGAGGAATTCGCTGCCTTAAATCTGCCAACGCTGGCTTTGGTGGTACCGGCAAAAGCCATGGGACCGACCCAGACCGAAGCGATGGCTGTAGTTTCCTGTCCCGTCTATTGGTCTGCGGGTAAGGAAATGCCTAATGACGTGGTTTATGAGATAACCAAAATCCTTTACGAAGCCGCTAAGAAAGGGGAATTTGCACCCTACCATACAATGGGAAAGGGTGTCACGCCAGATTTTTTAACAACCTCATTCTGGGAAACTGAAAAATTATGTCGGGAAAATTTTCATCCTGGTGCGGTGAAGTTTTATGATGAGGTAAGAATCCGTCTAAAAAGCTTCGGGGAAGAATACGCCAAATATCGTAAATAGAATGAAGATTCCCGTTCAGGATTTAAAGGGTAAATGGATCGCAGGAGGAGATTTTTTCCATTTACCCTTTCTCTGCTATCAGGCGGCAGTTTCCGCTGAAAATAATCCAAAGAGTTAAAATGAGACTGTAAAAATCCTCTTTAAGGAGAAAACGATGGGAATTAATTCAGATCAAGGGGGGAGAATACAAAAATGGATGGGATATATTCTGGGCGGAATCGCCTTCTTAATGATTTTGTACCATTTCTATTATATTACCCATCTACCTTTTGAACCCTCACAACATGCCATCGTGCATCTCGGCTTTGCCTCCGTGATTATGATCCTCTTTAAGCTCCGGCAGCGTTTTCAGGTCACTTATATATTAATGTTGGCAGCCACCATATGCGTCAACTTATATTTTTTTACCCATTATGATGAGATCCTCTCCAACCCGAGCTACCCTCCCAATATAGCTCTTGGAGCAGGAGTCCTGTCCGCAGTCATCGTTTTTATTTTGACTGTAGAGGCTTTTGGCTGGACTTTTCCTATTCTAACTGCGATCGCTGCTTTATATATGGCCTTTGGCTCTTATCTTCCTCCTTCGATCAAAGCCCCACCTGTAGATTTACAACGTTTAATTACATTGCTGAGCGCGGATGTTACCTCTCCATGGGGAGTCTATGGCAGCCTTCTTATCCTTTCAGCAAATTATCTCTTTCTTTTTATTTTTTTTGGTTCCGTATTAGAGGCCTTTGGTGGGTTACGGTTCATTATGTCGTTAGGATCTCTTGCTGCCTCTAAATTCAGAAGCGGCGCAGCTGCATTATCAGTATTTACGAGTGCTCTTCTGGGTACCCTTACAGGTAGCACCGTCGCTAATATTACGATAACTGGCTCTTTCACCATTCCCATGATGAAGAAGACAGGATATACTCCCGAACATGCTGCAGCCATAGAAACAGCTGCCTCGAGCGGAGGGCAGATTTTACCTCCAGTCATGGGCGCAACTGTTTTTGTAATGTCAGGATATACTGGAATTCCATATCTCTCCATTGCCAAAGTTTGTTTTATTCCAGCAATCATTTATTTTGCAATTATTCTTCTCTATGTAGAATTGAGCGCCCGGAAGCTCAATATTGCGCCTATGCCTTTACAAAAAATTAATATGAAGAGTTTATTATTTGATGGCCCAGTTTTTATCGTTCCTCTCTTACTTCTTTTGATACTCTTGATGCAGGGACGCTCCCTCATGTTCACTATCTTCTGGTCATTAATATGTGTTGTCATTCTTGGCCTTTTATCCGGAACCAGAAAAGAGGCTCGTTTGAACTGGAACAAAATGAAAAATAGGCTTATGGATGGAATTATATCCGGCAGTCAAATCGCTATCGTGTTAGCGCTGATTGGAATCATCGTAGGCACAGTGGAAGTAACCGGATTAGGCATGAGGCTTGGTAAAGTATTGTTACTATTATGTCATAACAATCTCTTTCTACTTCTAATCATTACCGCATTAACAGCAATGATATTAGGAGCAGGTGTACCCACTCCCGCCGCATACATAATATGCGCAACCATTCTCTCTCCCGCGATGATCAAGCTTGGCGTTCCACTTCTCCAAGCTCATCTTTTCCCGTTGTATTACGCTGTCTTTGCTCATCTCACCCCGCCCGTTGCGATTGGTCTCATGGTGGCCTGCAAAATGGCTGAGGCTAAATATTGGCCTGCCGCAGGAGAAGCATTAAAGGCTGCCTCGGCTTCCTTTCTGTTTCCATTCTTCTTTGTTTACTCTCCAGCTATCTTGCTCCAATTTGAGAGCCTCTCCTCCGGGGTGCAACAATTTTTAGCGATCCTATTGAGCTTTTTTACTGTTTCCATCGCCCTCAATAAATACTGGTCTAAAAGACTTAATTTGGCTCAGCATGCCATTTTAATTGGCGCCGCCTTGGCCTCCTTAATTTCTATTTTCGCTGTAAAAAACTATTTGTTTTTAATCATCGGGGGAGGGCTGACCATTGCTGGGATTGCTTTAAATATTCGAATGTCGAAAAGGGGTATTGCTTCTAAAAGCCAAAAATTTACTGGGGTTGCCTTGAAATAAAGCTGATCGCCAAAAGGAAAGAGGGAGGAGAAAACCATGGGGATGACGATCTCCCAAAAGATATTAGCCACTCATGCTAATCTTCAATCGGTCAAAAGCGGAGATATCATTTCTGTCAAACTCGATACAATATTAGGTAATGATATCAGCACGTTCATGGCCCTGGAGGAACTGGAGAAAATTGGCAAGCCACCACTCCAAGCGGCGAGGAATATAATTTTGGTTCTGGATCATTTTACGCCCAATAAGGACATTAACACTGCTGAACAATGTCGGGTTTTGCGGGAATTCGCCGAGGGGGCAGGAATTGAACAATATTTCGAGGGGGGACGAGCTGGTATTGAACATGCTCTTCTGCCGGAAGCTGGACTCGTGGTTCCTGGAGATTTGATCGTTGGGGGTGATTCCCATACATGTACTTATGGAGCTTTGGGGGCATTTGCCATGGGCGTGGGGAGCACTGACCTGGCTGCAGCCATGGTACGCGGAAAAACTTGGCTTAAAGTTCCCGAAACGATCCGAATTAAATACCATGGAACCTTGGGAGAATGGATCGGTGGCAAGGACTTGATCCTCTATACCATAGGGAAAATTGGAACAGACGGTGCGATAGGAAAAACTCTTGAGTTTAGCGGACCCACCATTCAAAAACTCGACGTTGAGGACCGCCTGACCATGACGAACATGGCCGTAGAAGCAGGGGCGGTCAACGGAATCATGGAGCCTGATCCGGTAATCCAAAACTTCTTTGCCGATCGAAGCTGTCGGAAAGGAGTCTATTTTACCAGTGATTCCGATGCGAACTATGAACAGGAGTTGGATATTGATGTTTTTCCCATAGCCCCCCAAGTGGCTCTGCCGCCCTCGCCAGGGAATGCTGTGTCGGTTCAGGAAGCCAGCGGTATAAAAATTAACCAGGTGTTCATCGGCTCGTGCACCAATGGCCGTATCGGAGATTTAAGGGTGGCGGCAAAAATTCTAAGGGGCAGAAAAGCGGATTCAAAGATTCGCCTGCTCATCTCCCCAGCCACTCCTGGAATCTACCGCCAGGCAATGAAAGAAGGCTTGCTTGAAATTTTCTCCGAAGCAGATGCGGTAATCTTACCCCCCAGTTGTGGGGCTTGCTTTGGGGGCCATCTTGGTATCCTGGCCAAGGGAGAAGTTTGCCTATCTACGACGAATCGAAATTTCAAGGGGCGTATGGGACATCCTGACAGCAAGGTTTACTTGACGAGTCCAACAGTGGCTGCAGCTTCTGCCGTACAAGGGGAAATTACACACCCGTCCTCACTAATTTGAAAAAAAAGGGGGCATGACAATGATCTTTCGAGGAAAAGTGTGGATCCTTGGAAACAATATTGATACAGATATGATTATCTCAGGGAAGTATCTCAGCTTCACCGATCCATCGTTATTAGCTGAACATTGTTTAGAGGCCATAGGAAAAGGATGGAGCAACAAAATAGCAAAAGGGGACATTTTAATAGCTGGGAAAAACTTTGGCTGTGGGTCCTCCAGGGAGCATGCGGTGGTAGCTTTGAAAGCTGCTGGGATCTCATGTATCATAGCCGAAAGTTTCGGCGCCATATTCTTCCGTAACTCCATAAATCTCAGTCTCCCCGCGGTTGAATTCAAAGAAGCAAGAAAAAGATTCAACGAGGAAGATATGGTTGAGGTTGACCTTGAAGCTGGAAAAGTCATAAATATGGCCACCCAAAAAGCTTATCTATTTCCTCCCATGCCGTCGATAGTTCTCGACATCTTAAAAGCTGGGGGATTGCTCCCCTTTATTGGGAAAGCAAACCTAAATAATTCCCCTGCTTCTTACCTTCGTAGCACTCTATCTTCCTAATTGGGGTTTAATTTTTAAAGGCACCTAAATTCAAGCCAAACGTTGGGTAACTTCAAGAAAAAATAACATAATCATTAAGAATGGAAAAAACCGCAGACATTGTCATTGTTGGCGGGGGGATCATCGGGGTGAGCATCGCCTATCACCTTGCTCAAAAAGGGGGCAAAGGCGTGGTGCTTCTGGAAAAGGGAATGTTCGGGGAAGGCTCTACCGGCAAGTGCGCCAGTGGTATTCGGGCCCAATTTTCTACGGAGATAAATATTCGTTTCTCTCTGGAAAGCTTAAAAATCTGGAACCGCTTTGAAGAAATTACCGGTGTTGATCTCGGATTTAAAAAGGTGGGGTATCTTTTTTTGGCCACGACGGGGGAGGAGTGGGCAGTTTTCAAGGCGAATGTGGATCTCCAGCATAAACTTGGAATTCCTGTAG
>JAZDOO010000199.1:0-14291 GCA_043798555.1 Pseudomonadota bacterium
TGTCCCATGTGTCAGATAAATCTGGACCTTCGGCAAAGTGACATTAAGAAAGCAACCGGCCGGGACCACAACCTGCCGATTATCTATATTACGCAACTCCTTGGGCTTTGCCTTGGTATTTCTGCCGATGAACTTGGGTTAGCGAAACTTATGGTTTCTCCTAAAACTGTTATGAACGCTGTTGGCGCTGCTGCCAGATGAACGGAAAGAAAACAGGAATATTAGCAATAGTAAACGATCATGGCTAAAAACAATAACAAAAAAACTGGTGCGGTGCTTGTACAAGGTGGTGGAATTGCGGGTGTTCAGGCAGCGCTCGACCTTGCGAACTCTGGTTTCAAGGTCTACCTCATTGAGCGCTCGGCGGCCATTGGCGGCATGATGGCTCAACTGGACAAGACGTTCCCCACTGGTGATTGCGCCACCTGCATTGTTTCACCCAAACTGGTGGAATGTGCCCGTAACCTGAACATTGAGATTCTGACCCTGTCGGAACTTTACCGCATCGAGGGAGACCCCGGCCGATTTACGGTTACCATTAAGAGATCTCCCCGTTATGTGGACGAGAAAATCTGTAACGCCTGTGGAGACTGCACCGCAGTTTGTCCGGTTAACATCTCTGACCGGTTCAATCGCGATCTGGGGACCCGTAAAGCGATTGCCAAGCAGTATGTTCAGGCAGTGCCTAACCTTCCCGGCATTCTTAAGCTGGGGCATGCTCCTTGTAAGACGACCTGCCCGGCAAACATTAACGTGCAGGGCTATGTCCAACTTATTAAGAAAAAAGAGTATATCAAGGCAGTAAACCTGATCAGGGAAAGAAATCCCCTCTCTGCAATCTGCGGACGCGTTTGTACCCATCCTTGCGAAACCGTGTGCACCCGGGGCAAGGTTGATTCACCGATTGCCATCAGGCAATTGAAACGCTTCGCCTCCGACAAGGAAATGGAACTGGTAGAGTCTGGTCAGCTTGACCTTCCAGCGGAGAAGACACCCTCAACGGATGCCCGGAAAGTTGCCATTGTCGGGGCTGGTCCTTCCGGCCTGACTGCGGCCCAGGATCTCTCTGATCGTGGTTATGCCGTGACTGTTTACGAAGCGCGTCCTGCTGCCGGCGGAATGCTTCGCTGGGGGATTCCCGAATACCGCCTTCCCGAGAAGGTGCTGGATTATGAAATCGAGCTTATTCGCCGCAAGGGAGTTGCATTTGTTTTTAACTGCCAGGTAGGCAAAGACATCACCATTGATAAACTCCGTGAAGACAATGATGCGGTCTTTATCGGCGTGGGCTTACAGAAAAGCAGCACTCTCAATGTGCAAGGCGAACATCTGAACGGAGTCGTCCAGGGTCTCGATTTCCTTAAGGCCATCAAAGATGGAACAGCGGAAATTAAAAATACCGTGTTTGTCATCGGTGGTGGAAACGTGGCGATTGATGTGGCGTTGAGTGCCAGGAGGCTTGGAGCTAAAGAAGTGCAGATGGCCTGCCTTGAATCGTGGGAAGAGATGCCCGCCAATGAAGAAGAAAAAAAGCAAGCTCTTGAAGAAGGAATTACGATCCACACCTCCTGGGGGCCAAAAAGAATTAAAGGTTCAAAAGGGGAGGTGAAAGGTATTGAGCTGAAGAAATGCACGTCAGTGTTTGATGACCAAAAAAGATTTAATCCGGCCTATGATGAAACCGAAACCGTTGATTTTGAAACGGCCATAGTGATTTTGGCTATCGGGAGCCGCCCTGATCCGTCCCTCTTCGACACTGCGCCGGATTTACCAGTCAACCAGAGGGGGAACGTCATTGTTGACCAATACGGCCTCACTGAGAAAGACGGAATTTTTGCCGGCGGTGATATTGTCACCGGCGCCGCAACGGTCATTGAAGCGGTTGCCGCCGGCAAGCGTGCTGCTGAATCGATCGATCGGTACGTGAGAAAAGAAAATCAGAGCGCCCCCCGTTTTGAAGATACGATCACGCCGGTTCCTGAGGAACTCCTCCCCTCAACCGCAGATGTGGAAAAAAGACCGCGCGCTCAGGCGTTAGAACTGCCGGTGGGACAAAGAATCAGCAACTTTGCTGAGATAGAAGCAGCCTTTTCCGAAGAAGAGGCCCTTGCCGAAACTGAGCGATGCCTCAACTGCGCGTTGTGCTCTGAATGCCGGGAGTGCGTGGTTGCCTGTGAGAAGAACGCAATCAATCATGCCATGGAAGAGCAGATGATCGAACTTGAGGTAGGCTCGGTTATCCTTGCCCCTGGTTTTGAGGAGTTCCCCGCTGAAAAGAAAGGAGAGTTTGGCTTTGGTCGCTATGGTAACGTGATTACCAATGTGCAGTTTGAGCGCATGCTCTCTGCTGCGGGTCCATTTGAAGGGCATATTGTGCGTCCGTCAGGCGGTGGGGAAGCTAAACGCATTGCTTTTATTCAGTGCGTGGGTTCACGTGACAGTACCTGTGGCAACGAGTACTGTTCATCGGTTTGCTGCATGGCAACGATAAAACAGGCTATGGTTGCCCGCGAGCATGCGGAAGGGCTGGACGCAACTATTTTTTATATGGATATTCGGGCCCACGGAAAAGATTTTGACCAGTATTATGAGCGTGCCCGAAGTGAAGAGAGTATCCATTTCATCCGAAGTATGCCGTCACGGATTGTTCAGGTCTCAGACACCAAAAATCTTCGGGTACGATTTGTTAATGAAAACCGGGAAATTGAAGAGCGGGAGTTTGATCTTGTGGTGCTGGCCACGGGCATGGATCCGAAAACATCGGTCACGGAAAGCGTATCCCGCCTGGGGATAGAGCTTAACGGGTTCGGCTTTTGCGCTACGAACCGCTTTCTTCCGCTGACAACATCCCGGCCCGGGGTTTTTGTTGCCGGCGCGTTCCAGGAACCCAAGGATATTCCGGAAACCGTTACCCAGGCAAGTGGTGCGGCATCCATGGCCATGGAACTGCTGGCAGAGTCCCGCAATACTCTGGTTACCAAGAAAAGCTACCCCAACGAACATGATACTACCGACGAGGAGCCGAGGATTGGAGTGTTTGTGTGCCACTGCGGAATAAACATTGCCTCAGTAGTGGATGTTACACAGGTAGTGGATAGTGTTAATTCCCAGCGTGGGGTTGTTTTTGCCAAAGATAGCATGTTTACCTGTTCGGATACAAGCCTGTCAGAAATCAAGGAGAAAATTCGTGAATACAGGCTGAACCGGATTGTTGTTGCCTCGTGCACCCCCCGAACCCACGAACCCTTGTTCCGGGAAACACTACGCGAAGCAGGTCTCAATCCCTATTTGTTTGAGCTCGCCAACATTCGGGATCAGTGCTCATGGGTTCACCCATCGAATCCGAAGGAGGCCACGAAAAAAGCAATTGACCTGGTGCGTATGTCCATTGCCCGGGCGCGGCTTCTTGCTCCGCTGGGAGGAGAATCGCTTGAAATTAACCAAACCGGGCTGGTCATTGGGGGGGGGATGAGCGGAATGACTGCCGCCCTTTCATTAGCAGACCAGGGCTTTAAAACCAGCCTCATTGAGCGCACTGATCATCTGGGAGGAAATCTCCTCAGCTTATACAGCACTCTGGAAAAGGATGATATCTCGGCTTTCACTGTTGATCTTATCCAGCGGGTTGAGAATCATCCCAATATAAATGTTTACCTGGAGACGGAGCTTGCAAGTGTTGCCGGACACATTGGCAATTTTCTGGTTACCCTTTTCAGGAAGGGGGAAAAGGTCGAAGTTCCGTGCGGTACCGTGATAGTGGCCACGGGCGCCAGTCCGGCGGAAACCTCAGAGTTTCTGTACGGTAAATCTGATCATGTTCTGACCCAGATTGAATTGGAAAAGCAGCTCCATGAACAAACGTTTTCTGCGGGCGGTGGGAACGTGGTCATGATCCAGTGCGTGGGCTCCCGCAACCCCGAACGTCCCTATTGCAGCCGGCTTTGCTGTTCCATGGCGGTTAAGAACGCGCTGAGCATCAAGGAGAAGGATCCTGATGCACATGTCTTTGTTCTTTACCGGGATGTGAGGACGTACGGGTTTCGGGAAACTTACTACAAGAAAGCGCGGGAAGCCGGGGTTATCTTTATCCGCTACAATCAGGACTCCCCCCCGGAAATTTCTGATGCGCATGGTCTCGTTGTCACCCTTGACAGTCCTGACTTCCCGGAGTCTCTTGAGATTGAAGCTGATCATGTCGTGCTCAGCACCGGTGTTGTACCGGGCGAAGACAATAAGGCTATCTCTAACATGCTCAAGGTGCCTCTTAACGCAGATGGTTTCTATGTGGAGGCTCATTTGAAGCTACGGCCGGTGGATTTTGCCAGTGAGGGTATCTTTTTGTGCGGACTCGCTCACTCGCCAAAATTCGTTGACGAAAATATTTCTCAAGCCCGAGCTGCTGCTGCGCGGGCGGCTACCGTACTTTCAAAGACGCATCTCGATGTAGGGGCTCAGGTTTCGCAGGTAGACCAGAACAAGTGTATCTCATGCATGACCTGTGTGAAGGCTTGTCCTTACGGGGCTCCCTTCGCAAACAGGGATCACAAGGCGGGGATTGTTGGGGCCAAATGCATGGGGTGTGGTATTTGTGCAGCAGAATGCCCGGCTCGCGCAATACAGCTTAGTCATTTTGAAACCGATCAGTTTCGCATGATGCTTGACAACTTATTTGCAATCGGAAGTTCATCATGAATTCACATGAGTTTGAACCATTGATTGTGGCTTTCTTTTGCCACTACTGTGCCTATGCTTCCGCGGACTTGGCTGGATCCATGCGACTTCAGTATCCGCCAAATATCCGCATTGTTCGCACGCCGTGTACCGGCCGGCTGGAGGTTGAGTATTATTTGAGGGCGTTTGAAAATGGAGCAGACGGCGTGCTTGTTGCCGGATGTCTTGAGGGCGGGTGCCATTTTATTGAAGGGAATCTATTGGCTAAACGTCGGGTAAATCACACCCGGGATCTTTTGGCTGAAATTGGCTTTGAACCGGAACGTTTGCGAATGGTTAATGTTTCTGCCGCCATGGGACGCCCGTTGGCGGATATTGTTACTGACATGGTCAAAACTGTTCGCGAACTTGGCCCTAATCCCTTAAAGTCGGCAAGCCGAAACAAAAAAGAGCAGAAGGACTTTGTTCAGACATAGGCACCGGTTTGTGCTTCAATTCGCAATCCAGTGTAGCAAAAAACTGAAGATGGTACTACACGGGAATTCTCAAAACGTCATTTACATAGTGGAGGCCCTCTTATGATCGTTGCAGAAAGAAAAACCATACCTGAGCTCGTTGAGATATTAAAAGGGCAAAAAAAGGTTTTGGTGCTGGGATGCGGTACCTGTGTTACCGTCTGCCTTGCTGGTGGTGAGCGTGAGGTGAGTATCATTTCTTCGGCACTACGAATAGCTTCGAGATTAGCTGGCTCTCCTCTCGAGATTGAGGAACTCACCATTGAGCGTCAGTGCGACAATGTATTCATCGAGGGGGCTGCCGAAGCAATCGAAAGAAACGATGCCGTGCTTTCCCTCGGGTGCGGTGCCGGCGTTCAGGCTATTGCTGAGCGTTATCCTGAAAAGCCGGTTTATGCGGGATTGGACACCGTTTTCATTGGTATCCTTGAAGAGAGAGCGGTCTGGACCGAGAAATGCATCGCATGCGGAGCCTGTGTGCTGCACGAATACGGCGGCATCTGCCCGATTACCCGGTGTGCTAAGCATATGCTCAATGGTCCCTGCGGTGGTTCCCGGGAAGATCGCTGTGAGGTCCGGCCCGACCGCCCCTGCGCCTGGCAACTCATATATCAGCGGCTAAAAGGCATTGGCCAGCTTGACCGCCTCAAACACATCAAGCCGCCTAAAAACTGGAACGCGAGCATTCATGGCGGGCCCCGTATCATCGTCCGGGAAGACCACAGGATCTGAGAACTATGGATAATCGACCCTTGAAAATATATTTATTTTTCTGTTCTAACAGTTTTGATTCTGATGTAGCACGACGTTACTGTGCTGGACAAAAAGGTGAAGAGCTGAAAGCAATCAGTCTGCCTTGTTCGGGGAAGGTAGATTTACTTTATTTGATCAAAGCGTTCGAGACTGGTGCGGATGGCGCGATGGTGATAACCTGCAAGAAGGATGCCTGCCGTTACCTTGAAGGAAATCTGCGGGCAGCGCGGCGGGCTGCGGCAGTAGATTCACTTCTTGAAGAGATCGGACTGGGTAGCGGACGAATGAAGGTTGTCCATCTGGAAGAAGAAGGTAACGTAGAGCAGATTATTCGCGAAGTAGATGATTTCCGCGCCACAATAAGCAGTTTGGCTCGGTCAAATTCCAAATGAAGCATTCAGACAGTTCTTTTTGCCCCCGGCTTTGCCCGGGTTGGGAGATAGCAACATGATACAGCACAGTAAATTTGCACAAGCGATAGAGAATGGAAATTTTATTGTTACCGCAGAGCTTCTGCCGCACGCCACCGCGGAACCCGCGGCAATTGAAAAAGCGGTAAGTGCCCTGCAAGACGGACCGGTGGCAGTAAATGTGGCTGACAACCCTCATGGTCCGGTCATGTCGAGCCTGGCAGGATCAGTTGCTTTGAGTCGGGCGAACGTAGAACCAGTCTACCAGCTTGTTACCCGGGACCGGAACCGCATTGCTCTCCAATCTGACCTCCTGGGAGCAGCCTCCTTGGGAATCAAAAACGTGCTCTGTCTGTCCGGGTACCATCAAACCCTGACTAAATCATCTGAGGCCGGTAATGCCTTTGACATTGATTCGATTCAGCTCGTTGCCGCGATAAAGGCGATGCATGAACAAGGGGTCCTTTTGGACGGAACCAGGATAGAAGGAACATTTTCCATGCTTATAGGAGCAGTGGCAAATCCTTATCTGACCCCCCTGGAACTGAACATCCTCCGACTTGCCAAGAAGGTGGAGGCCGGCGCACGATTTATCCAGACCCAGGCGGTGTTCGATACGGAGACCTTTCTACGGTGGCTCGAGGCAGCCCGCAAGGAGGGTATCACTGAAAAAACCGCTATCCTGGCAGGAGTGCTGCCCCTGAAAAGCGCTGCAGAAGGAGAAAATTTACGCGACACCTTAACTGATTTCTCCATTCCAGACGAGGTGATCGAACGGTTAAAAGCAGCCGGCGATGAGCGTGCCCAGAAAAAAGAAGGGCTTGCCATCTGCAAGGAAGTAATCAGGAAGATTAGAGGAATGGAAGGCCTCCGGGGGATACATATTCATTCCGGAGGCAGAGAATCTCTTGTGCCTGAACTGATGGCCGCAACAAAATAGCAAAAGCAGAAAATCGTCAATACAGAATAGCCAATTCAAGACTATGCCAGGGAAATACCATATTAATACTACTACGGTTCCGCCGCGACTTCCACGTATTGGGCAGCACGGCATCGTGGACTGGCGGGAAGACTGTGCCCGGTGTCATAACTGTGTGAAAAAAGCATGTGTCTACGACCGCCACCGGCAGGAAACCGAGTACATCAGAAACCTCAAGGACGTGGATGACCTGTTTTTTGATTGCATGGGTTGTTTCTCCTGCGTGCAAGATTGCACCAAAGGTCTCCTCAGCCTCACCATCAATCCCGTATATGAACAGTTGGGAAACAGTTACTGGACTCCTGATATTATCTTATCAACCTGGCTGCAGGCTGAGACCGGTAAGGTCCCGGTTTCCGGGGCAGGGTACAAAGGGAGATTCTCCGGTCCCGGTTTTGATTCCATGTGGACGGATATGTCAGAAATCGTCCGTCCCACGCGAGATGGAATCCACGGCCGCGAATATATCAGCACGTCGGTTGACCTGGGGAAAAAGCTGGCAGTCCTTTCTTTCGACGAAAAAAATTTTGTCAGTAGTCCACCGCCACTGGTTTCCATACCGTTACCACTGATCATTGATAAGAGACCAAATGGTTACAACTTGCCAAAGCTTGAGCCTGCTTTTGTGGAGACCGCAGCCCGCACTGATTTGATTACCATCATTGACGCCGACAAATGGCCGCTTGGGCACATTGATGAAGATCGGCATCTGCCTCACGTGGCATTCTTTTTGCGCCCCGACTCACCTGACGTGCCCAAGGACGTGCTGAAGAAAACAAGGCTGGTGGAAATAGCCGACCATGATAGAGTGATTACGCGGATAAAGAAGCTTAAGGACATACATCCGGAGCTCGTTGTGTCAGTGAGGGTGAACCTGGATTCCCAGGGGGTAGAGCGGGCCATCGCCCTTGCTCAGAAAGACGACATTGAAATGATCCATGTGGTTGCCGACCTTAACGGCAACGAGATTGGGGCAGAAAAACCGCGTTTCATCAAAGATATGATCCGTCAGATCCATACCACCCTCATTGAAATCGGAAAAAGGGATGAAGTCACGATCATGGCTGGCGGCGGAATAGCCTTGGCAGAGCACATGGCAAAGGCGATAATCTGTGGTGCTGATCTGGTAACCACCAACCTGCCCTTTATGATCGCCCTCGAGTGTCATCTGTGCGAATCCTGTGAAACCGGTCTTTCGTGTCCGGCAAAACTTGAGAATATTGATTTTGATTACAGCGTGGGCCGGATGAACAATTTGGTTTCAGCCTGGCATTTACAGTTGATTGAAGTTATGGGCGCAATGGGAATGCGCGAAGCCCGTCGTCTTCGTGGAGATGTGGGGCGGGCAATGTTTTTTGAAGAACTTGAGGAGCAAACTTTTGGAAAGTTGTTCGGAACAAGAAAACAAGGTTGAGGATATCCTGCCGGAGAACACACGGAAAACTTTTGTGCCGCAGGCCAAAGTAAACCGCGAAATCAAGCCGGCTCCGTCGCGATACCGTAATGAAATTGCGAAATACATCATCCGTCGCAGCGATGACGACTGCATACGGTGCGGTAAATGCGCCACAGTCTGTCCTTCTGGCGTGCATGTGTTGAAGCCGGGTTACAAATATTTCGCTCGTCCTCAAAGCCATCTCTGCAAAGGTCCGGCGTGCGAAAAGACCAATCATTACTGTGTGGCATTATGCCCCCAGGGTGCACTGCGGATGGTGGAGAACCCCATGATGAAGGCACTTGGGGATTATCGCTGGACCGCGGACATGATCCTGGCTACCTGGAAGATGGCGACAACCGGTGATATTCCATCAGAAGACTATGGTTTTGACTATCAGTGCGGCAAATCCGGTGGAGGATTCGATCGCCTCAGGTTTAACTTTCCTGATAAGCCTCCCGTGGAGCTGAGCGAAGGTGAAATTGAGATAAGCATCGAACTCAATCGCCGCAATGATGGCCGGCCCCGTGTTAGAATCGATGTCCCGTGGTATGGCGGAGGGATGTCTTTCGGCTCAGTGAGCAATGTAACACAACTGGCAAAGGCGCGTGGTGCTGTGGCATGGAATACTTACTCCTGCACTGGCGAAGGTGGATACATGGAGGGCATGAGGCCCTACGATGACCATATGATTACCCAGGTTGCTACCGGTCTATTCGGAGTGCGGGAAGAAACGATCCAGCGTGTGCCCATTGTAGAATTCAAGTATGCGCAAGGGGCCAAGCCTGGTCTTGGGGGACACCTGCTGGGTGACAAGAATACACCAGCGGTAGCCCGCATGCGCGAGGCAGTGCTCGGCATCCCGCTCTTTTCCCCGTTTCCGTTCCACAGTGTTTATTCCATTGAAGACCACAGGAAACACCTCGACTGGATCAAACATATCAACCGAAGAGCTCTGGTATCTACCAAGGTATCAACTCCCACTGATGTAGATATGGTTGCTGTGGGAAGTTGTTCCGCAGGAACGCACATAGTCCACCTGGACGGAGCTTACGGAGGCACTGGCGCTGCCCCCGACATTGCAAAGAAAAACATTGCCATGCCTATTGAATATGCCATCCCCAAAGTACACGACTTTCTAACAGCAGAAGGAGTGCGGGAGAAAGTCACCCTCATGGCAAGCGGCGGAATACGCACTGCCCATGACGTAGCAAAGTCCATCGCCCTCGGTGCAGACGGCGTGGTAATCGGCACGGCTGAGCTGGTAGCACTCGGGTGTGTGCGGTGCAGTCGCTGCGAAAGCGGACGCGGCTGCCCCCGTGGAATTGCAACCACCGATCGTGAATTGACCGCTAAAATGACCTTGGAATGGGCCACCCAGCGAATTATCAACCTTTACAATGCCTGGCGAAAAGAACTGATCGGAATCCTCCAGCGCTTTGGAATGCGGAGTATTACCGAACTTCGGGGACGTACTGACCTCCTCATACATCTGGACTATACCAATGATGTTGCGCAAAAGGCGTAGATATTGGATTCCGACTTTTATTCCGATCAAGCACTCTGCGGGGGCTGTGGGACCTGTGCGGCTGCCTGCAAAGGCGGGGTTATTCAGATGGTACCTCGATAACCAATTATTAACTTTTTTCAGAGGAGGTGCAACTATGTCGTATAACTGGGGTCCCTTTTTTATTGTTCCTTCGGAAAAAACCAGTACGTTTTCCCGAAGGATTGTCTTGCGGGAAAAATTTGATGAGGAGTTATTGAAAAAAGAGTTAGCAGAGCTCGGATATTCAGGTGTCCCTTTCAAAGCAACCAATCCCTGGTATTATCATAAGAAGGGTGCGGAAATGTGGATTAAAATCGGAGAGTCAGATGACCGGGAGAACTGGTTTTCAGTTCCCTGGGACACTACCACGGTAGAAAACGGTAACTATGAAGTGCTCGGCCAGATGCATGTGCTGGTTAAGGAAAAGGATAAGGAATTGGTTATTTTTAGGCAGAATATTGCTGATGTGACAATTGAGAATTGAATTTAAAGGCACAACGGTACATCCCCCGCTTTCGTGGGTTGTCCCGCGGAATGAGGGAGACGTGTAAACGGAACTTCCCTATCGAGCTCTTATTAGTACCTTCTGGAACCAACCACTAACCATTTTCCCTGAGCACGAAGAACATGAATTCCTGCCTCTGCAGGGATAACCGAAAAGAGATCAGCCTTCAGCGAGAGCGGGGGAAAGGGAAATTGTATAAAACTACCATATGGTAAGATGTATCTCAATAAACATACAAAATGGTAGGTTTAGTTTTAAAGGTAGAATCGAATTAAGGGGAAGGAATCCTTGAACCATCAGAGAATGAGGCTCATTACTCCTTTGGCATAGGATTTGCTAAAAGAGACATGAAGATGATGGACCAAGGCGCACGCGTAAGGAAAGCTAACCCACAAAACTCAAATAAAAACATAAGGAGGTTTTGATCATGGAAAAGTTAGATCGAGAGGCGGTATTAAAAATAGTAAAAGACAAAAAGGTGAAGTTTATTCGTATCTGGTTTACGGACATCCTTGGCACCCTGAAAAGCTTTGCGATCACGGTGGAAGAGCTGGAAGGGGCCTTTGATGAGGGGATGGGTTTTGATGGTTCGTCAATCCAAGGGTATGCCCGGATAGATGAAAGCGACATGGTTGCCAAGCCGGATCCGGGCACGTTTGCCCTTCTTCCCTGGCGTCCTTCGGAAGACGCTGCAGTAGCCCGGATGTTCTGTGACGTACTCAACCCAGACGGAACCCACTATGTAGGTGATCCTCGCTGGGCGCTCAAGCGAAATTTGAAAAAGGCAGCAGACCTTGGCTACATTTTTTACGTTGGCCCCGAGCTTGAATATTTTTATTTCAAAAGTTCCAATGGGACTCCGGAGGTTTTGGACTGGGGCGGTTACTTTGACCTGACCCCATTAGACGCTGCCAGTGACCTTAGACGGGAAACCGTGCTGGCGTTAGAAAGTATGGGTATTAAAGTTGAATACAGCCACCATGAGGTTGCTCCGAGCCAGCACGAGATTGATATGCGATACATGGATGCCTTGTCAATGGCTGATGCGGCCATGACCTTCCGCCTGACGGTCAAAGAGGTGGCCATGAAACATGGTGTCTACGCCACGTTTATGCCGAAGCCACTCTTTGGTCAGAACGGAAGCGGGATGCACACCCATCAGTCCCTTTTCAAAGGGAATGACAATGCATTTTTTGATCCTAAGGATAAGTATCACCTGTCGAAGGTAGGGAAAGGCTATATTGCTGGACTACTCAAGCATGCCCGCGAAATCTCTTCGGTGGTTGCGCAGTGGGTGAATTCATACAAGCGGTTGGTTCCGGGGTATGAAGCACCAGTGTACCTCTCCTGGGCCCTAAGAAACCGATCAACATTGGTCCGGGTGCCGATGTATAAGCCCGGAAAAGCTCAGGCCACCCGAATTGAGTTTCGCTGCCCTGACCCAGCGTGTAATCCTTATTTAGCATTTTCCGTTATGCTTGCTGCCGGGCTAAAAGGGGTGCAAGAGGGGTATGAACTTCCCGAACCAATTGAAGAGGACATTTTTGAACTCTCTGCCGAGGGAAGAGCGAAGAAGGGGATTGACTCCTTGCCGGGAAGCTTAGCCGAAGCCATTGAAGAGACTGAAAAGAGCGCACTTGTCCGTGAGACGCTTGGTGATCACATCTTTGAAAAATTCATTGAGAATAAGAAGATCGAGTGGGATCGCTATCGGACGCATGTAAGCCAGTACGAAATAGAGAAGTATCTGCCCATATTATAGTGATGAAGTTACCGTAGGGGCGTATTGCAATACGCCCCTACCAATTAATTTATTGACAAGCCGGTCTTTTGGCCGGATTTTGTTTTGTGGACTTTTTGCATTTTTTTAGATTTCAGGGCAATGCACTCTTGACAATCTCCCATGCTTCTGGTAAATAAGCCGATTTTTGAGGGATAGAGTAATTTATAGGGAAACAATGCAAGAAAAAAGAATAATTCCAATTCTTCATTAGGCCGCTCAAAGCATACCCATGAGAGGAGGACCTTTTTATGAACTATTTATACCGGCGAGTAGTTTTTGAGTCATTTATTATTGTATTTCTATTAGTGGGACTTTGGTGTCCTGCTTTTGCTTCCCCAGAGGTTTCGCTGGAAGAGAGAATCGAGAAGCTGGAAAACTTCATCCAGGAGCAGCAACAGACCATCCAGAACCAACAGAAATTGCTCCAGGATCAACAGCAACTCCTCGAATCGTTAAAATCGGAAGTGGAAATGCAGAAAGAAGCAGATACGAAAACCGCCCAAACTCACCAGCAAGAACTACATGATCTTAAAGCAAAAGCGGAAGAGCAGAAGCCATCCCCGGTCGTTGCCTTTCGCAAACCAAAACTTTTGAACTTTATGGGAAGAGTCCAGTTTCGGTACCAGGCAATGAATGACAATGGTGATGACCTCTCCATGGTAACAAATCAACTTGCATACGATGATTCCTCCAATGATACTTTTTTAATTCGCCGGATGAGGCTCCGGTTTTTTGGAGATGTAAACGATCGCTGGAGCTGGGAGGTACAGATCAGTGCCGACGGAGATGTAAACGAGGATCGCATTGATCCTGACATCCCCGATTATAAATTATTAAAGGATGAGGTGGGGGTAAAACTCCAGGACGCCTACATTTCTTACAAACTGCACCCTTATTTTAATATTACGTTCGGACAGTTCAAATCCCGGTTTTCCCCTTCCTACCTCACCTCTGGTCCAGAGTTGCCTCTATGTGAACGGCCAGTGGTGATTGATAAACTGGCCAGAAAAAGAGAGATCGGGATAAGCATTGAATCCAGGACTGGAGGCACCTGGGATGGCCGGGGATATTACAAGAAGCCCCCCGAGCAGTTATTTTACTATGCCCTGGGAATTTACAATGGTAACAGCTTTAACCGGATGCGGAATGATAATGAAAACATGATGTACACGGCCATGGTCAGGGTGAGTCCGTTTACATGGCTCCATCTGGGAGCAAGTTATGCGTATGATGAGCTAGGCACGGATGAGGAGACCACCATCTTAGGGAGTCCGGAACTGGCGCTGTTTATGGTGGAGGAAAACGGGCAGATTAACTGGGAGGAGTTTTACGCCTACCGGGCCAAGAATCGCACGGTGGGTGATGACTTTAACATCTTGGACTTTAACGCCGCGCTTGATTTAGGGAAGTTCCATTTACAATACGAATATGTTTTCCAAAAGGGGAGTGACACCCCTCGGACTTATGGTTACGGGGTGGAAGGGGAGCTGGATGTGATGGATTGGTTGAATGTGTTGCCATTGCTCAAAAACTGGTGCTTATGGGAGGCGGTGAAAAACGTTCAATTAACCTGGCGCTACGACCAATTTGATCCGAATGTGGATATGGATAATAGTTTTGATAGTCAGTGGTATACCCTGGGGTGCAACGTTTTCATCCATGACCCCCATCTCAAGTGGCAGCTTAATTAC
>JAZDOO010000201.1:0-32715 GCA_043798555.1 Pseudomonadota bacterium
GACGTAGGCTTACCCTATAAGTTTATTGTTTCGGGATCAGGAAGCCTTGAGTTAAAAGAGAAAATCCATGAGGCTCTGGTGGGCCGTAAAAGAATTTTTGAACTCAATACCATTTCTTTTGAGGAGTTTGTCAATTTCAAAACGAATTATCATTACAAAGACAAGCTTCTCGATTTTTTTGCCATCGAAAAGGACAAGACTAAAGAATTGCTTGCAGAATATTTGAATTTTGGTGGTTATCCCCGGCTGGTATCAGAATTAGAACTAAATGAAAAAAGAAGGATTCTTGCTGAAATTTATCGCAGTTACCTGGAGGGGGATATTTCTTATCTTTTAAGGGTCGAGAAAACTGAGGCTTTCATTGCCTTGATTAGAGTGTTAGCCAGCCAGATTGGAAGACCGATTAACTATTCAGAACTTTCTTCAACCTTAGGGATTGCATTGAATACGGTTAAAAATTATTTATGGTATGCCCAGAAAACGTTTGTTATTCAAGCCATTTCGCCTTATTTTAAAAACCTAAGAAAGGAAATTACCAAGTCTCCGATTATCTATTTTTATGATTTAGGCCTTAGAAATTATGCCTTAGGGCTTTTTGGCAACGTCATTGCGCCATCTGAATTAGGTTTTCTTTTCCAAAATTTTATTTACCAGCTCCTTTGGGAAAGGTTCCGCTTTACTTCCGCAGAGATCCATTTCTGGCGTACCAAAGACAGGGCAGAAGTTGATTTTATTATTGACCTCGGCAACATGATCGTTCCGGTTGAGGTAAAATTTAAGACATTAAAAAAACCTGAGGTTGAACGTTCCTTAAAAAATTTTATTGCAAAATACCAGCCCAGCCAAGCATGGGTAGTGAATTTAGAGTTTAAGAGCTCTGCCAAAATAGATAAAACTGAAATTCGCTTTTTCCCTTTTTATGAATTATTGTCAGGAGCGATTAATTTTTGACATTATTTTAGTCAGTTAATTGGATGTCCCCCTCACCCAGCCCTCGCCCCGTTGGGGGAGAGGGAGGATTAATAGATAAAGACGTCTAAAGCCTATTAGCTGTTTTCCTTCAGGTAGATTCTTATGGTGCCGAAATTTTGAAACTGGAGGGCGCGGATTTTTTGACTCCGGATGAGCTCCAACATTGCCATAAAGGTCACAATTACATCCATCCTATGTTGGGCGGAAGAGAACAAATCCTGAAAAATAATATACTCAACCACGGCTAACTGTTCTAAGATTTCCATCATTTTATCCTTAATGGAAATCTTCTCTTTAGTGAAATCGAGTATCTTTTCATAGGTATCTATTTTTTTAATAACTCCCCGCAAGGCTTCGATCAAATCAAAAAGGCTTGCCTCTTCGATTCCTTCGTTTTCTTCTTCCGCTTCCGGCTCAGACCTCGGAAAAATATCCCTGCCCAGGATTTCTTTATCCGCCAGTTTTTCGGCGGCGATCTTAAAGCGCTGATAATCTAATAATCGCTGCACCAATTCTTCCCGGGGGTCTTCCCCGCTCGGTTCTTCTGAGGTTTCCGGTTCAGGAGGGAGTAACATTTTTGACTTTATGTAAGCTAAAGTAGCTGCCATCAGTAAATATTCGCCGGCAACATCTAAGTTTAACTCCTGCATCAAATCCAGGTATTCCAGGTACTGTGCAGTAATGACTGCCACAGGAATATCATAAATATCTATTTCGTTTATTTTTATGAGGTGAAGGAGAAGGTCTAAGGGACCCTCAAATACTGGTAGGTGAACCTGGTAGGTGGGGGAAGTCTCATCCATAAATTAGTATTCAATCTGGATGCCCATTGCCTGCCGTGCTTCCAGTAAATGCTCCCGGGCAATAGCACGGGCCCGTTTGTTCCCTTGATGTAACATTTCCTCAATCTCCTCCCGATTGTTCAGATAGTACTGGCGCCGTTCTTGAATTGGGGCTAGAAATTTCGCTACGCGGGGAGCGAGTTTCTGCTTACATTCAACACATCCTATCTCTGCAGTACGGCAATCATGGTTGATTTGATCCACCTCTTCAGGAGGACTATACAGGGTATGAAACGTAAAAACATTGCAGACATCCGGATCACCCGGGTCAGTCTTTCGGATCCGGTTTGGGTCAGTAAACATCTGCAATACCTTGCTTTTAACTTCCTCCGGGGGATCAGAAAGAAATATAGCGTTATTATATGATTTACTCATTTTACGGCGGTCTGTTCCCAATATTTTCGGTATTTCTGTCAATAGTGCCTCAGGGAGAGGGAATATTTCCCGGTACAAAAAATTGAAACGCCGGGCAATCTCCCGGGTAAGCTCCAAGTGGGGAACCTGATCAATACCCACCGGAACCTTATGAGCTTTATAAATAATAATATCCGCTGCCTGAAGAACCGGATAGCCTAAGAACCCGTGAGTGTTAATATCCTTGTCCTCTAATTCCTGCTGTTGTTCTTTAAACGTGGGATTTCGTTCTAACCAGGAAATGGGCGTTATCATCGAAAGCATAAGAAAAAACTCGGCATGTTCTGGTATAGCTGACTGGATAAAAAGGGTACTCTTAGGAGAAACAATACCCACTGAGAGCCAGTCAATAACCATTTCATGAATGCTTTCCTTAATAATTCCTGGATTAGCGTATTCAGTCGTAAAGGCATGCCAGTCGGCAACAAAATAAAAACACTCATATTCATCTTGAAGACTAACCCAGTTTTTTAATGCTCCATACAAGTGCCCCAAATGAAGTTTTCCCGTAGGCCGCATTCCGCTTACCACTCGTTGTTTACCCATCAATAGTACCCCTTACATTTCGACATTTGACTATGGGAGTCATATCTGGCTTGTTTTTCACGTTCGGTTGTTAGTTGTGGGTTGTTCGTTCCTGCCACAAGCCAGCAGCTAATGGAACATAAATATTTTAATTAATAAATCCATAACCCCAAAAACATACCTGCTCATCAACCCCAAAGGGTCAAGCATTATGAGAAATAAAAGGATCAAAAAGCCAAAAGGTTCAATTCTGCTCAAGAGTTGGGCTTTATGGTCAGGAAGAATACCCATAATAATCCTGCCACCATCCAAAGGTGGAATCGGAACCAGGTTAAAAACCCCCAGAATTACATTGATGCTCACGCTAAATCTAAGCATAAGAAATAACGGATATAACACAAAAGCCAACCATCCTCCGGAAGCATAGAGACTTTGCCCTAATTGAGCCAGGTGGATTAAATCAGGCTTTATAAGCAAGATCATCCGTAAAAGCACCCCGCTCACAAAAGCCAGGGCAAAGTTGGTGACTGGTCCGGAAGCAGCCACCCAAATCATATCCTGTTTCGGGTTCTTAAAGTTGAAATGATTTACCGGGACTGGCTTTGCATAACCAATTATTATTCCCGCCTGAGAAATAATTAAAAGTAAAGGAATGATAATCGTTCCAAAAAGGTCAATGTGGCGGAGAGGATTAAGCGTAAGTCGCCCGAGCAGCCGGGCAGTGGAATCTCCAAACCGGTTCGCCACGAATCCGTGAGCAGCTTCATGGAGGCTTACGGCAAAAATGATAGGTAAAGCGTAGATAGTAATCTCCTGAATCGTTTTGGCAAAATCCATATTACTCATCCATTTAACCTTTATGTTCCATAGGGCACCACGAAGCATGAAAATGCTTCAGTAATCTAACCTTACAACAAATCCCTTTTTTCCTCCCTTTACCAAAGGGAAGAATCCTTAAAAGAAGGCTGCTGATAAAATAACGTTCCCTATTAGCAGAGTCCCCTGGCAAAGTCAATCTCGGTTTTATCCACAGGAAAGAAAGTTTTTCTTAACATACATAATTTCATCTTCCCGGGTTTTGATGTTTCCATCCAGTCGTTTCTTGAGGAGACTCTTAAGCACCTGCTGATACACCTTTCCCGGTGGAAGCCCCATTGCTTTTAAGTCTTTACCGGTGAGCATTACTTCGGTAAACCGAAGGTGAGCAATATAGTTTGATATTGATTTTTTCAAATATTTTTGATTAGTTTTTGCCATTATATAAAGTAATGCTTCAATTGATAGAGGATTAAGGAGCTCGTAGATAATGCTGTTGGCAAGGGATTTGTGTTCCTGGATTTTTTTCAAAGCATTTTTAGCCTGATTCCGTTCGGAAAGTACCTTTTTAATATTCTTCTTCAGGAAAGCGAGCTTTTTGCTGAGTTCTAAGAATTCCTCATCGTTTAACCCGTCAACCATTCCCAGTAGGTAAACCCTCCATTTTTCCCATTCTTCATTTAAGAAAAGGAGTTCAAACCAGGTAAGAACTTCATTGATGGAACCCATCAATTCCTTCAGGGATCGGTCATATTTTATCCGGGGATGGAAAAATTTTAGCAGATCAAAGTCCGCCATTCGTTTAATAATTGCGGGTGGGTCATTTTCCTGTAGAATTAATTGTAGTTCGCCAAACATCCGGTGCCGGGAAAGCCGTGGCGGGATTCCCATCTTCACCGCATTATTAATTAAATTAGCTGTTTCTTTGCTGATAGAAAACCCAAACCGTTGTTCAAACCTCAATGCCCGAAAAATCCTGGTAGGATCTTCGACAAAACTTAGGCTATGGATGACTTTAATGACCCGGTTCTTGATGTCTCTTCTTCCTCCGAAAAAGTCGATCATCTCACCAAAATGGCCGGGATTTAAGTGAAGAGCGAGGGTATTAATGGTAAAATCGCGGCGATACAAGTCCTGACGGATGCTACTTAATTCCACCACCGGAAGCGCTGCCGGAGACTCATAGTATTCCCGGCGGGCAGAGGCCACATCAATTTTGAACCCCTCGGGAGTAAGAATTTGGGCAGTGCCAAATTTACGGTGATAGGTGGCCTTAAATTTATACTTGGTCAATAAGGCCTTTGCAAATTTTATCCCGTCTCCTTCGATGACGATGTCGAGGTCAAGGTTTTTATATCGCAGTAAGATATCTCGGACAAACCCTCCCACCACAAAGGCCTGGTACCCCATTTTTTCCGCCATTTGCCCGGCTTCTTCCATAAACTCCAACATTGATTTAGGCAATTGCTCCTTCATCGGAACAAAAAGCCGCTTTTTACTCACTTTGGAAAGGTCATAGTCAAAATCATAGATTTTTTGAGGCCTTTCTTTTGGTCCGATCCGGAACAACCGAAGAATATCCGTTCTGGTAATGACACCAGCTAAATCTCCTGATCTCACGACCGGTAAAAACCCCTGATTACCTTCCACTATAATTCTTTGAATTTCATTTAACGGGGTATCGGGCTTTGCCTGGTAAAATTCGGTGACCATATACTCTTTGACGGGTAGGTTTTCGAGGTTATGATACATAGCTCGATCTATAATCGGACGGGAAATGAGTCCTACCACCTGAGAATTATTCATAACCGGCAATGTGGATAATTGGTACCTTGCTAATAGATTCCCCGCGGTTTTAATTGTCTCATCGGCATTGATGGTGATAACCGGTGAAGACATAATATCTGCCGCGGTTCTCAGAGGGTTAACTTTTTTCTTGATAATCTGTTTGAGCCTTTCTTCCACCTGGGGGAGGGTATAATTTTTTATGGTTGCGGATGCTGCGGTGGAGTGGCCACCACCTCCAAACTCAACCGCAACTTTACTCACATCTACTTCTTTAAGCCGGCTTCGGGCTACAAGGTAAATACGCCCCTCCATCTCGCCAAGAGCAAAGAGTACATTGATATTTTCCATATCCCGGAGTTTATGAACCAGGACTGCAAAATCACTCACATATTTATCCATTGAGGTCTTCGCGATCACCACCTCCACTCCATTTATGGTGTGAACACTGGCAGTATTAATAAGCTCATAGAGAATGGAAATTTGTTCAGCAGTCAATTCCTTAGAGACTATGTCAGAAACCACATTAAGGTTAGCCCCTTTGCTCAGTAAAAAAGCGGCCGCGTAGAAATCTTCCTGGGTGGTGGAAGTGAAGGTGAGACTTCCGGTGTCCTCATAAATTCCCATCATCATGATCGTGGCTTCATCAGGAGTGATTTCTATTTTCTTCTCTTGGAGTATCTGGCAGAGGATGGTGGTGGTGGCACCCACTTCTTTCGTTACCTCCACTGAGCCGGAAATATCGTTTTCAGTAGGGGGATGATGGTCATAAATATGGACTTCCAGCCCGGGGGTGTCCAGGATTTCCTTAAACCTCCCGATCCGGTCTTTTTGCCGTATATCCACCAAAATGAGCCGGGTAATTTTGTCAAACTCTATGTCTTTGATGCGTTCGGTTTGAAGCATATAAATGGTGGATTGAAGGAAAAAGTCTCTTAACCCTTTTTCCTGGGAGCCAGGAAAGGCAAGTTTGGCATGGGGATAGAGCTTTTTTGCCGCAAGCATCGAAGCAACGGAATCAAAATCAGCGTTGATATGGGTAGTGATAACATCCATACAATTTTCAAGCCCGGGGGTGGTATTGTTGATGGATTTTTTTTAGTCGCTCCTGGGTTATATGAGTGTAGATTTGGGTTGTAGAAATATCAACATGGCCAAGCATGATCTGCACACTCCGCAAGTCTGCCCCGCGCTCCAAAAGATGCGTGGCAAAAGAATGGCGTAAAGTATGAGGTGATATTTTTTTTCTGATTTCTGCTTTTAACGCATATCGCTTGATGATTTTCCAGAACCCCTGACGAGTCAATTTTTTTCCGGAAGGGTTTAAAAAAAGAAAAGGGCTCACCCTCCCTTTTGCATTGTGGGGCCGAACTGTTAGTAAATATTCTTTTATCCACTGCTGCGCAGTATAGCCCAAGGGTATGATTCTTTCTTTTGCCCCTTTGCCAAAGGCGATGATATACCCAACCTCCAGATTTACGTTGTTAACGTTGAGGGTGGTTAATTCTGACACCCGAACCCCGGTCGCATAAAGCAATTCTAACATTGCTTTGTCTCGCTTTCCTCTTAAGGTCTTAGTATCTGGTTGGGCAAGGAAAGAATCTACCTCTGCAATGCTCAAAACCGAAGGAAGGTGTGACCCGACCTTCGGAGACTCAATATTCATTGTAGGATCGGCTTCGATTACCTTTTCCCGAACTAAAAATCTAAAAAACATTCGGATTGCTGAGAGGTTTCTGCCGGTGGTCTTGCTTGAAAGTCCCTGGGACCTAAGCTTAACCAAAAAGGACATAATCGTTACGTTTTTTACGTGAGCAACACCGGTAATATCATGGTGCTCAAGAAAATCAGTGAACTTTTGAAGATCACGGCTATAGCTCTCGATGGTATTTTTAGAGAGCCCCTTCTCCACAATGAGATAGTTTAAAAAATTATCGAGATAATTATCCAGGGAGTTATTTTGCATCAATGTGCTCCCGAAATAGCCTGAAGTTGAGAGCCTGAAGTCAGAATACAGGAGTCAGAAGATTGGACTTTTCACTATAGACATCTTTTATGCCTAAGGCGATCTTTTCTTTTACTTTTACTAACTTTGTTATAAGCCAATTGTTCGGAACGCCAAAGCCATGGGCATGGGCAATCTTCACAAGAGCCCCGTTGAAAGCGTCTATCTCCGTTCTTTTCTTACGTTGGATATCCCTAAGCATCGAAGAATAATGGTCATAAGTAGTAGGAATTAAACGGCCAAACAATTCTTGAAGATATGCTTCCGCATCCAGCCAGTCCAGTTTCTTACCTTCTTTCTCTAAAACCTGAAATACCTCCTTTACAAGATCGGAAATGACTATTCGGGTTGACTCGTGTTCCATGAGAAGGCCATAGTTAACCTCCAGGATTGTTCCTAATCCGTTCAGGGCACAGTGATAGAGCACCTGCCCCCAGATGTATTTTTCAATCTCCTGAGTGGGAAGCGTTGGAATTCCCGCGCGGTTAAATAGTTCCGCAAACTGTTTTACCCGATTATATTCAATACCATTCCCTACCCCACCTACCATCATTTCTTCGGCGTATACCGCCGTTACTCTTACTTTTCCCGTTTCAGGGATTTCCGCTTCAAAATGAACACTTCCAGCCAGGGCTTTGTCGTTGCCGATCGCCTTTATAAGCTGTTCAAGGTTTCCGAGACCGTTTTGTAAAGAAATGACGGGAACTGGAGTTGGGAATGTTTCCGTAAATTCTTTAAGCACACTCTCGGTGTCATACGCCTTCACCGTAAGGAAGGCCAAATCAAAGCATGGCCCCTCTTTTTCTTTTATTTCAGAGAGCGTGGCATATCCCTTTACATGAATAACCTGATGAGTGCCCCAGATCCCTTCGAGAACCAAACCTTGACAATTAATGGGTTCAATCATTCTATTCCGGCCCAGAAAAATCACCCGATGGCCGCTTTTGGCCAAAAGACCCCCAACCACCAAACCAATAGCACCAGCACCTAAGACCAAGATGTTCACTTTTTTCTCACCCACTCCATGATAAAATCCCTCATCCCTTATATCTTTTTGAGTTATCTAACCGATAAATAGTAGTTTTTCCCACCTACTTCAAGGTAATACCTTTCCCTTTCCGGATCAAATTGCAAAGCATCCCCTAATTCAAATTGGCTGTTTCGGTTAAAACGCGCCTTAAACTGACCGTTTTTGACCAAACAGTAAATCTGTCTATCCCCTTTTATCCACACCTGGTCCCAGGGTAAAATTTCAGTTGTTTTATCATTAAGTAATACTTTAATTTTTGGTGGCAATTCATTGATAATATTTATATGTTTTATTATGTATGGTGTATCCTCCACCTCAAGAAGGCAGACCTGGTCTTTTATTTTAAGGAAACAATTCTCCTCGCTATCCTTAACAAGGTGCTGATTGAAATAGAGGTAAATATTTTCATTAGTAATGGGCTGACTATTATAGAACCAATTTCCTTCTTTGTCGATTCGGATATGACAGTCTTGTATAATCATTCCTGCCCTTTAAAGATGCAGTGATACACTGATTCAATCCTCTTAAGTTCCTCTTCTGACAATTCCCAGTCTCCAGCAGCAGCATTCATCTCCACTTGTTCTGGAGTACGGGCACCCACTAAAGCAGTGGTAACGCCGGATTGCTGAACTGTCCAGTTTATCACGATCTGAGCAACCGGCCTCCCTTTTTCCTGAGCGATCTTTTTCAGTTCAGCAACCAATGCTTGAGAAAGACTCCAGTACGGCTCCTTGTAAAAAGGATAAAAAAAGCTCCGCGCATCATTTTTGGTGAATATTGGCTGTTTCTTATATTTTCCGCTCAAAATACCGCTTCCCAGAGAACCATAGCTGACTACCCCAATTCCCTTCTCCTTACAATAAGGAAGCACGAGTTTTTCAATGCTTCGCTCAAGGAGTGAAAAGTGGGGTTGAAGACTAATAACCGGAGCAGCCTTTAATGCCCTCTCTAACAACGGGAGGTCAAAATTAGATACCCCGATATAGTTAATTTTCCCCTCTGATTGCATTTTTACCATTTCTGCCAAGGTATCTTCAATGGGCGTATCAGGATCAGGCCAATGACATTGATAAAGATCTACTCTTTCTATTCCTAAACGTAAAAGTGAACTTTCGAGTTGTTTTCTAATTTCGGAAGGAGTTAAGTCAATGATAAACCTCCCTCCTCTTTTATGGATCCCACATTTGGTGGCAATAAAAACCCGCTCTCGCCTTCCTTTGATGGCTTTTCCCACAACTTCCTCTGAATGCCCCATTCCGTAGTTGGAAGCAGTATCAATAAAATTTATTCCCAGATCTATCGCTTTTTTAATGGCAGCAAGAGACTGGGTGTCGTCGGTTCTGCCCCAGTTATCCCCTCCCAAAACCCAGGTGCCAAGAGAAACAACCGAGACATCCATCTCGCTGGGGCCAAGTTTTCGGTAACGCATGGTTAGGACTCCTTTTCTGTCATCCTGAGGGTTCCATCTCCTTATTGCAGTGATGGTAGATACTTTCTTTAGGTGGCCTAACGGTATGAATTGGAGGAGTAGTTATCACCCCCCCCATGTAGCCTCAAAGAGCAGTGGTGGAATGATGTTAAATGCGTTTAGCTAAATCAAAGTCTTTAATTGTTTATTGTATTATTAAAAACAAGTCAAATTATTTTTGATACACCTCTCTTCATGAAAGAGAAACCAATGCTCTATCCTAACAGGTAAGTCTATCCAAAAACTCCTTTTTGAACCACAACTGTGGTACACTGTTTCTATGAAGCTGGGAAAACCTTCTACCATCCTCTTTATCAACCCCTGGATTTATGATTTTGCTGCGTATGATTTTTGGGCCAAACCCATCGGGTTTCTTTATCTGGCCTCGATCCTACGGAAAAATGACTATGACATTCGCTACATTGATTGCCTTAACTCAAATCATTCCACGCTTAAAGCTATAAGCGGCATCACTCCGCCATTGAGAAGAATAGAGGGAAGGGGGAAATTCTTAAAAACAAAGATTGAAAAGCCCGAACCCCTAAAATTCATTCTGAGGCATTATAGTCGCTATGGTATTCCAGTGGAGCTCTTTATGGAGGAACTGGCAAAAATCCCTCCACCAGTGGCAATTTTAATAACTTCCACCATGACGTACTGGTATCCCGGAGTTTTTGATGCCATAAAGATGGCTAAAAAAGTATTCCCCCATACGCCAGTTATCCTGGGGGGTATATACGCCACACTTTGCCATGCTCATGCAAAAAAGTATTCCGGAGCTGACGTTTTCGTCTCTGGCCCGGGCGAACTTGAGGTAGTAAGGCTTATTTCCTCCCTTACCGGTAACACTATAACCTATCTGCCTGACCAAAAAAACCTTGATTCCTTCCCCTACCCTGCTTTCGACCTCGTAGATACCTTGCACTATGTCTGTATTCTAACCTCCCGGGGCTGCCCCTACCGGTGTCATTACTGTGCTTCTCATATGTTAAGACCCGCTTATAGTTCCCGAGATCCTATGGCGGTTGCCGATGAGATTGCATTCTGGAGGGAACAATACGGAATGGTAAACATCGCCTTTTTTGATGATGCTTTGTTTTTTCAGCCGGAAAAGCATTTTATTCCGCTTATGAATGAACTTATGAGACGCCGCATTCACTGTTGTTTTCACGCCCCCAATGGAATCAATATCCGGGGTATGACTGAAGAGATAGCTCATCTCATGTTTCACGGGGGTTTTAAGACCATTCGATTCGGACTTGAAACCGCGAATGAAGGTCAAATGGAAAAAACTGGAGGGAAAACTACTCGGAAAGAATTTGTAGAAGCGCTGCGCCTTATTAAAAAGGCAGGTTTTTCCGAAAATGACATCGGCGTTTACCTCCTGGCAGGGCTCCCCGAACAACGAGCCGAGGAGGTAGAGGAAAGCATTCGTTTTGTGAAGAACTGCGGTGCCCGTCCTTTTCTTGCTGAATATTCCCCTATCCCCGGGACAACTCTCTGGGAAAAAGCAGTTAAGACCTCCCCCTTCGATTTAATGCATGAGCCACTATTTCATAACAACTCTATCCTACCCTGCCAATGGGAAGGGTTAACCCACCAGGATCTCGTTCGACTGAAACAATTGTTGAAACAGCCATCACGTTCATCTACTCTAAGCGATAACTCCCATCCGCCTGGAGACTGTAAGTGTAGGTAGTCCCGGAAGGATAATAAAGCTCTTCCGGGCGGATTAATTGATCTTTAATTAACTCTTCTAACGATCCGGGGAATCGCCCATTTTCAAGAAAATATACATTCAAGGCATTTTTTATTTTTAAGAATTGGACTTTCGCGAGCGCAGCTTTTGGTGAAGACAACGCCAGATCTTCAGGTGGTGGTGGTTTACTTGCCAGCTTCCATACCACCAGGAGTACCATTACTATTACCGGCAGACCCACGTAAACAATATAGGTAATAAATTTCTTCGGGGGCAGAACCTTTTGGGGTATCCCCCGTTCCAAGGAAGCCTTCTTAGTGATAAATCCAGCATCCAGAAGGGTAACCAGGGCCTTGGTGGTATTATGTCGGCCTAAAAGGCTTTGATCGACGATGGCCTGAACGGTATTGGCTCCATCAACAAGATGGTAAACAATACTTTCATAGGTGCCAAATTCTTCTTCTATATTCACTTCTTCTGCCGGTATCCCCTCCGGGGAAGCCTTTTGAAAAATTATATTGTAATTGGGAATCCGGCGAGAAAGGTCCGGTTCTTCGTCAACCATTCGAAGCACATCTAAGATGACGTGTTCTATGCTCATTAAACTGCCGAACCGTTCGTCATGTTCAATTTCCTTTAAGGTAAACTCATAGTCCCCTTCTTTCCACTGCAAGATATCGAATAACGTTTCAAACATTAAATGTTCGTTTACCGTTTGAAGTTGCTCTTGGCTGAGAAGCTGCAAATCCAGCAATACCTCTTCCAAGCTCTTTAATGTTTCTTCCTGTTTCTTCAGGGCCCGTTGCAGGTTTTCTTCAGACATTAACTTTGCCTTAACTATACAGTCTCCCAAAGGATTGCGTTTCGGGGAGAGATACAAAGGGTTCACCTTGGATATCATCCCATTGACGAAGAAAATTTCCGCAACTTTATTGCGACTTTGAATGCTTAAAATACCGGTTCGTTGCTGTTGTCCAATTAATTGGAAAATATCAGCAATACCGAAATCATCAATTTTCCCTTTTAACGCCATAACCAATTCTTATTAGCAGTAAGTCAATACGTTACTAAACACAACAAATGATATAATTAGCCTTTCCTTTTGGTGTTTCCCTCGTCGGCCTTTTGCTCTTTGCCTTTGCTGTGAATTGCCTTAAAAATTTTAATGTAATCGGAAATTCGTTCCCTTTTGCTATAGCTATTTTGGAGGGTAAACATATAAAAAGCCAGAAAAAGCACGCCGAAAACAATGATTTTTAGTAAAGAATCCTGACCATATAAGGATAAAGGGTCCTTCAAAATGCCATTCCAAAAAATAGCGTTCAAAATAAAACCAAAGAAGAGAAAGAGAATAAGGGCGGATATGCCCGGAAACCCCATCCATAATTGAACGGCTCCGGGGACTGCGTAGGTAAGGGTCCTCCAGATGAGATTTTGTCGCTTCTGATACCTTTCTACCTGATGGATCTTTTGTTCCTTGATTTTCACGTCAATCTTTTTTTCCTCAATAAAAATACTCACACAATGGTGGCAAATCTCGGAAAAATCCCCAGAACGCGTTGGACGTCTTCTTTTTATTGGTCGGCCACATTTGTTACACATGGATGAAAATTTTTCCTGGAAATCATGAAAGAAAAGAAAGGAAATAGAAAAAGAGAAAATAACAAAAATAAAAATCCCGTACTTTAAAGGAACTCCTTTTAAAAAAAGGTGCCAAAATGAAGAGGCCACTATCTCGCTTTCTTTAGAGTCGCGAAAAGCTATGTTCCAAAATTGAGATAACGAGAGGGTCTCATCAATAACCATTCGATTACTAATCGTAGGATTAAAAATTTTCTCCTGATATTCGATAAGTTCCGGGTCAAGTTTTCTGGCGACTAAGAGTTCTTGCTGTTTCTGGGCTTCTAAAAATTTATAAAGCTCCAGATACGTCCTGTATAAATTATAATGAAATGAGGCAATTTCTCCATTCAACCCAATGGCCTTTTTATAGGTCTCCTCAGCTTTCTCCAACTGTCTTTCCGCGAGATAAATATTTGCGAGATTTCCGATCGCTCTTTCATTTGATGGGTTTATTTCAAGCAATTTATTATAATACTTTTCGGTTTCAGCATAATCTCCCTGCCTCTTTTTAATTAACCCCAAAGTAAAAAGTACATTCGTATCATCGGGATGATCAATTAACCACCCCTCAAGCGCACGTTCTATTTCCGGAGACCAATTTTCGTTATTGGCGCGATGTAATATATCCACAATGCCAGGTTGATTTGCCAAAATCATTGAAGCTGCGTTTCTGCAACCCCACGGTAAGAGAATCAAAATCAAGAACATACCAAGAATAACGTGTTTTTCTTTTTTGGTAAAATATACTGCAAAAGTGAGCAACCACCAACACGCCACCAGCATAGGGCCTAAACCGAGAATAACTGGAAATAAAACCAGAATACCGGCTAAAAGATAACCTGGAAAAGGGGTATTGAGAGAGAGAAATTCACCAACATCATGAGCTAAGAGTCGGAAATACTTTGCGATGAGGATAAAGGAAAAAACTACTGTGGTGAGCAAAAAGGCTAAACCGGAGATAAAATAAATATTGCTGGTGAGAAGAAGTAGACTTCGAAAATTTTTTATTGCAACCGAATATCCCTTAAAATTTTCTTTAAGTGCCCGATAACAATGGGTAATGCCTTTTGCATTATATGCTCGGGCCAATGCCCAATACGGATGCGGAAAATCAGGAGCCATTTTCCTTGCAGCTTCTGCAAGCCTTATAGCTTCATCACTGTCTTTTTTTTCAATCGCCTGTTGGGACTTGATGATTAAAAACAATGCAAAAGTAGTAAAGTTTTTTATGCCACTATTCAACTGAAATTGATAAATCAAATCAAGGGCATTATTATCCAGTTTCATCTGTCCCGGAGTAAAAACTTTGCTAAAACTCGGTAAAAAAGGGGATTGAAAGACAAATGAGGACTGGAGTTCTTCAGAAGGTGAGAGCGTGCTGATTTGATCCGAAACCTGTTCAGGACTTTCCTGAATCCCGGGGTCTTGAAGAATACGCTGGTATTCTGAGGGGATGTTCTCTTCCTCGGACAAGGCAGAAATGGGGGGGGGAACAAATAACCATACCAAAAGTACTATCGTAGAATAAAAGCACCGCTTCAATATTCTCAAGAGTGTGGCTCCAAAAGAGAACAGCGAGTGTGGTTTGGAAATAACAACTGGGAGTATAGTAAAGAAAGCGTTTCTATTTGATAAATTCTTCTACTTGAATTACAAGCGTAATTTTTGCTTCTTGATTACTATCAGTTAATTTTATCGTTAAAGGTAATTTTATCGAACTGGGTGAAACTTTTTGAGGCTCCTCAAAGCTCATAATCTCTATTGCACTCACTTTTAGTGCTGCTTCGGGAGCGGGGATAAGCTTTTCTTCCAGTAGTTCTGGTTCTGACGGTCTTTCCATAAGCTCAGGCGTGAATTGGTCAGGAGGCACTTCTGCCTTCTCAGCCTCTTCCAGTCTCACTTCTTCTTCGGCCCCAAGTTCAAGTTCTTCCTTGGGACGCTCCATTTCTAATACGCCTTCTTCCGCTTCTGGCTGCACCTCCTCCTCAATTTCTTCAAATTCCAATGGCTCCTCAGGCAATTCCATCTCGGGTACAAACGCTTCCTTTTCCAGGTCCTCCTTTTCTATTCCCCCCAATTCAAGAGTAGCATCAACGCTCACTCCCTCTGTTTCCTCAGGAGATTTTAGCTCTACTGGTTCTTGGGCAATTTCTTCTTGTTCTTCAATCTCCTCAATCTCTTCAGGTTCTTCAACCTGTGGCTCCGGTTTTCCTTTTAATGCTACTTTTGCAGGACTTTCTGGTTCTGGTTTTAACAATCTATCAATACTTGCGCGGCGTTCAGCTCTTAGCCTTTCAATTTCCGACACCTCCTCCTCAGGCTCCAACTCAATCAGTTGATCAGCAGTCCTTGATGGCGGAAAGGGCGAAGGTTTTGGTGGGGCTGGTTTAGACAGTGGTGGAGGGAGCGTTGGTGCAAAAGCAGAGGGCTTTTCCTTAAAGGCAGGTTTTGGTTTTTTAGCACCATCTTCGAGGTTTTGCAAAACAATTTTGCATACTATCGTAAGCGTTTCCATAACTCCTTTGCCGGTTACCGCTGAAGACCGGGTATACGGCAGATTCCGCTTATTGAGCTTACTATTCAAGTCACCAATGGAGGAGAGATTTTCCAGGTCGCACTTATTGTATTGCATAACCATTGGAATGTCTTCCATTTTCTTGCCATAATAAAGAAGGTTTCTTTCCAGATCTTCCAAGCTTTCAATGTTTTCGGCCATCTTTTCATCTTGAGAATCGGCAATAAAGACAATTCCATCCACGCCAGTCAAAACCGCCCGTCGGGTTGAAACATAATACACTTGGCCAGGTACGGTATAAAGATGAAAACGAGTAGTAAATCCTTTTACTTTTCCTAACTCGAGGGGGAGAAAATCAAAAAAAAGGGTGCGGTCATCTTTAGTGGCAAGGGAAACCAATTCACCTCTTTGGTTGGGATTCATCTTTTTGTGAACAACTTGAAGGTTCGTTGTTTTACCGCAGAGAGCAGGACCATAATAAACAATTTTAGCCCCTATTTCCCTTTTTGTTGGATTGAAAATGACCATTAATGTTATCCTTTCAGTTCTTCCAGGATACGTTTTGTGTCCTTGTAATTAATATTAACTTTTGCGATCTCCTCAAAAGTTTCTAAGGCTTTTTTCTCTTCTCCCATCTCAACATAGGTTAACCCTAATTCGTAAGTTAATCCCAGAAATTCGTTTTGAGAAATGAAACGGCTGGTTAATCCACTTTTGGCAGCATTGAGAGCATGTTTATACATTTCTTTATCCCGAAAACATGCACTCAGTCTTCGAAAACATTCGTTTTTTATCTCCTGATCCGGCAGTGCCTTCTTAAACTCTTCGATAGCTTCTTCACTCTTTTCCATTTGTTGGTATGCTATCCCCAATTCATAATGAAGACGATAACTTTCTTCCTTGGGTTTTTCTTCAATATTCTTTTTTATGCCCTCTAAAACCTTATCCACTTCCAGTAATGATTCATCCTTGGCCTCCACTACTCGATTAGAGACCGCTAATTCCTCACCATCTTCTAATTGGGCACTCAGGTCGAAAAAACCTTCCTGCCCGAGTATTTCCTCGGGGGAGGCGATCCTTATCCCCTCTTCTCTTTTTTCTACTCTATTGGATACTTGTATCTCTTCTCTTATTGGGGGTGTTTCCCTTCCAATAGGGGGGGCTCCCCGGAGGTCACTGAAAAATTTCTCCGCCTTTTTCCGAATAAATTGATTGGAAGGATCTAAGCTGATCATCATTTCTATAATATTCTGAGCTTCCTCAGCTTTTCCCTCTTTGAGGTAATGTGCTGCTAACTTTTCATAGGTGGCCGCAGCATCACCAACAAATCCTTGTTTCTTATAAAGTTCCGCCAAGGTTAAATAGATATTTACTAACTTTGGGTCAATGGAAAGAACTGTTTTGTAAATAGAAATTGCCAATTGATAGAGTTCTTCTTTGGAATATGCCTCAGCGGCGTAGGAATACTCTTTTATTGCCTCATCTTTTTTCCTTTGTTTCAGGTAAAGATCCGCAATCTTGATATGAACCCCGGTATTGTCGGGTTCGTTTTTCGCAATCTTAAGGTAATCTTCTAAGGTTTTTTCGCCCTTTTTTTTCTTTAGTAAAAAAGAAAATAATTTCACTATTCTAATCCCGGAATTATTAATTATTAAATTTGTTTAACTTATCAACCTTTTGGTAAAAGTCAATTAAATAATTTCTATCTAACTAAATTTAATACATATTTTCCCTTAAGCAACGTAAAAAAACAAAGAGAACTATTTTGGTCGTGGTGTGAGGTTCCATATTCACTTTTCTTTATTGAGTTTTTCATAATAATATTGACATTATAGTGCTTCTAATTTAAAGATAACAATAACTTTCTACCTACTTTTTAAAAATACTCTTACTATTGACAATGAGAAAGGTAACTTTTACTAAGGAACATCTCTGGGGTCCCCTAATAACCCTTTTCGTTCTCATTCTTTTTTTTCTCCAGTTTGATGTTATTGAATCCTTAGAATACAAAACCTTCGACCTCCGTACCAAACTGAGAAGTAACCCAAGCCCAGGGGAGGAGATCGTCATAGTAGCCATTGACAATGACAGTATTGCAAAGCTTGGTCGATGGCCGTGGCCTCGCTCCCTTATTGCCAAAATGATTAATGTATTGGCAACCAGCGGGGCCAAGGTTATTGGACTAAACATACTTATCAGTGAACCCGAAGAAAACAATGGACTCTTAGAAATTAGAAAATTGAGAGAATCATTTATCAACTTAGGGTTCCAACAAGAAAAGATAAGCGAATTAAAAGACCAAATCGCATCCCATAGAAAAAAAGACCAGGTAGCGTTTAATCCTAAGGTCAAAGCTCCAGATAAGAAACTCTCTGAGGAACGGATTGCTAAATTTTTAGAGAAAAAATTAGCAAATTTCAGTGCCAGGTCTCAAGAATTCCTGCACTTAATTAATGAAGCCGAAAGTCGTTTGGATAATGATACCAAACTCTACGAGAGTATCCAGCAAAGTAGGAACACCGTTCTCCCCATGTTCTTTCAGCTCAGTCCAGCGTTATGGAAAAATGAAGGAGAAGCGCTGCCCAGTTTCCTGATATCTTCCGCTTTAACCACTATTGTACCCACAGAAAATTCATCACTCTCCCTACCGATTGCTGCACATAATGTAACCCCCCCACTTCCTAAATTCGCTGAGGCGGCCAAAGGAATCGGACATATCAACTTCCTCAGCGACTCTGATGGAACCGTACGTTGGGAAATACTCCTGGTGGAATTTCAGAAACACTATTTCCCTTCCTTTGCTTTACAAGTTGCCATGAAATATTTTAACCTCTCTGAACAGGATGCGGAGGTCATGCCGGGAGAGGGTATTGCATTTGGTCCTCAAAAAGTACCCACCGATCAAGAAATGAAAATGCTCATTAGTTATAATGGGCCCAACAAAACATTCCCCTACTATTCTTTTTACGACGTTTTACATCAAAAAGTAAACCCCTCGGTATTTAAAGATAAAATCGTTTTAATTGGAGCTACTGCCAGTGGTATTTATAATGCTTTGGTAACGCCGGTCTCTACGAATTTACCCGGAATCGAAATGACTGCTAATGTAATAGAAAATATTCTCCATCAGAACTTCATTTATAAACCTTACTGGGCCAGAATATTTGAATTTGGGATAGTAGTTTTTTTTGGTCTCTTCTCGATTTTTCTCCTTCCCAAGTTAAAAGCAAAAACCGCATCTTTTTTTTCCTTCGCCCTCTTGCTCACGCTTATAGTTTTTGTATCGCTCCTTTTTATTACGAAAGGGATGTGGCTTCCCATCATCTACCCGTCCATCCTTCTCCTTTTTAGCTATGTTTTCATCACTTCTCGTCGGTTTTTAGTTACGGAACGTGCAAAAGAGCGAGTAGAAGCTGATAGTATTGAAACGAATAAAATGTTGGGGTTGAGTTTTCAGGGTCAGGGCATGTTAGATATAGCCTTTGAAAAATTCCGCAAATGTCCGGTGGATGATTCCATGAAAGATATTTTTTATAACTTGGGATTGGATTTCGAACGAAAGCGTCAGTTCAATAAAGCGGCAGCAGTGTATGAATATATTGAAAAACATGACCTCTCATTTAAGGATGTGAGGGACCGTTCCACTAAAATGCGAACTGCCGGTGAAACCATGATATTTGGGATTTCGGGCAAGAAAACGGCTGCTGGTGATAAAACCATTATGGTGGAGGTTGATGCTGAAAAACCCACCCTCGGTAGATACGAAATTATCGGAGAACTGGGGAAAGGGGCAATGGGGATTGTCTATAAAGGAAGAGACCCTAAGATCAACCGCACTGTGGCTATTAAAACGATCCGATTTGACCAAGAGTTCGAAGGAGACCAGGTCAAAGAAATGAAGGAAAGATTTTTCCGTGAAGCTGAGGCGGCTGGAATTTTAAACCATCCCAATATTGTAACCATTTATGATGTAGGAGAGGATTACGATCTTTCTTATATGGCCATGGAATTTCTTGAAGGAACTGACCTTGAATCCTATTGCAAGAAGGAGACCCTGCTTTCCGTTAAAAAAGTTTTAGAAATTTGTGCCAGGGTGGCTGACGCCTTGGATTATGCTCACCAGAAAGGTATTGTCCATCGGGATATTAAACCAGCTAATATTCTGCTTTTAAACAATGGGGAGGTAAAAGTTACTGATTTTGGAATTGCTCGAATTACTTCCTCTTCAAAAACCCAAACTGGAATCATTTTGGGAACCCCAAGCTACATGTCTCCGGAACAAGTTGTCGGGAAGAAGGTGGACGGACGTTCTGACTTATTTTCCTTGGGAGTGGTACTGTATGAATTGGTTACCGGAGAGAGACCATTCCACGGCGAAAGTATTGCCACATTAATGTACCAGATCGCCAATACGCCTCATCCCTCTCCCAGAAAATTTAATGATTCACTCCCTCCCTCCTTAGAGGAGGTTATCAATAAGGCTTTGGAAAAAGAATCTGATACCCGTTACCAACGAGGATCAGCCATGGCTCTCGAACTACGAAAATTAGGTCAGGAACTTTAACGTATAAAACAATCGTTTATATGCCGCATTGACGGCTAAACGAGCTTTATCAATTTTTTTACCATTAATAAAAAAACGTGGCTTTTAAGATCTCTTTTGCAGCAAAATCTGACTTGGGTTTAAAGAGGAAAATTAATGAGGATAGTTACTGTGCTGATGAAAAAATAGGCTTGTTCATGGTGCTCGATGGAATCGGGGGCCACAAGGCCGGGGAAGTAGCAAGCAATTTAGGTCTCGATACCATGAAAGAAAATGTTATGCGAGGCCTCAAAGGTAAAAGCGGGACCGTAACCGGTGAACAGGATGAAGGCTTGTCCAGGGAGGCCGTTGTTCTTAATAATAGTATTGCCTTAGCAAATAAAGTTATTTATGAGGTAGCCCATTCGAGAGAAGAATATCATGGGATGGGGACTACGTTAGCTTCGCTTCTTATCGGGGAAAAATCAGTTGCTATTGCCCATGTAGGTGATAGCCGAATTTATTTAATTCGGAAAAATCTCATTGAAAGACTTACTGAAGATCATTCGTTAGTTATGGAACAGCTTCGACGAGGATTGATCAATGAAGAAGATGCGGAACGATCAGAAATGAAAAACATTATTACCAGAGCCTTGGGGGCCGAAGAGAATGTACATCCCACCATCGATGAATTGGTCCCTGCCAAGGATGACATATTTCTTCTTTGCTCCGACGGGTTAACTGACCTTGTGAGCGATGAAGAAATCCTTAATCTTCTTTTGGAGAATCGACAATCCTTAGACCGGGCCTGTCAGCATCTAATAGACCAAGCAAACGCAAGAGGAGGAAAAGACAATATTACTACCATCCTGGTAAATTTTCAGGAATGCCCTAATAAAATATTTCAATATTTTTTTTTCATTAAACAATGGTTTCAAAAAAGTAACGTAAAATAGTTGACTAACAATAAATTAGGTTATAAGTTATAACGATTTCCTGAAAGCTAACGAGAAGCCGGAGGTCCTATTTATGCCTAAACTGATTCTAAAGTTTAAGGAAGCGATAATAAAAGAGTTCCCTCTTGACAAGGATGCTCTCACCATTGGAAGAACTGACGATAATGACTTAAAAATAGATAATATGGCCGTCTCGGGACACCATGCTAAATTAATTCGGGAAAATGGAGATTTTGTGTTGATTGATCTTAACAGCTTGAACGGAACCTACGTCAATGGGCAAAAGGTATCAAAATGGATTTTGAAAAATAATGACTTGATCACGGTTGGCAAGCATACCATTATTTTCCAAGATGAGCGGGCGGCCAAGAAACCTTTATTAACCAGCACTTCGGAAATCAAGGCCCCAGAGGGAACCGTGATGCTGGACGTGCGAACTCAGAAACGATTACTTGAAGAAGCAGCAGCGCTTAAACCCTCTGAACCGGTGGTAGAGATGGTGGGAGCAATTACCTTTATTTCTGGAGGCGAAGGGCTATCGGACATTGAATTGTCTAAACGGATTACCACCATTGGTAAAAGTGAGGATGCTGATATTAAAATAAAAGGTCTTTTCCTTCCCCCTAACTCAGCCGTTTTCAGCCGGAGATCGTCGGGATATTTTATTGCTCATTCAGAAGGATGGGCTGTACCAAAAGTGAATGGCATAGCGATAAAAAAGGGGCAAGTGAAACTCAAAGATGGAGACATGATAGAAATCGGCGGGTTAAAAATGCAGTTTTATTTAAAGCGAGTGGGCGAGTGAATTAATTTCATACCGATTAATACCATTCATAATCCTCCCTTCCCTTTTCTTGTTTCTTCCGTTGTTTTTTACTCGCAAGTAGTCGTTTTTTTAATGCCGGGGTAATGCTTTCAGCCAACAATAAATGAAGTCCCGCATAGACTCCCACACCTTAAAAGTCCTCGATTTTGATAAAATATTAACATTACTAACTAAATTTACCACCTCGGAAGTAGGAACACTCTTCTGTCAGAGTATTACCCCTGAGATTGACCCTTCCTCAATTAAAAAGGGACTGAGACAAGTTACCGAAATGAAATGTTTGATAGGAACTCATGGCCTCCTTCCGCTCCACGACGTGAAACTTATTACTCCATTTATTAAAAAAGCCGAACCGGAGGGTGCCTTTCTCATCCCCCGTGAACTCCTCGCCATCCTTCTCCTGTTACGATCTTCCCGCACCATCAAAACTATCTTGACCAAAAACAAAGAAGTGCACTCTTCGCTGTGGGAAGTTGCAAACCACCTTAAGATCCTTACGGATATGGAAAACGCATTATCTGTGGCAATTGATCCTGAAGGGGAGCTTCTCGATACTGCCAGCAGAGAACTGGAGAGCATTAGAGTTAAGATAAAGAAAATACGAGGACATATTAAATCGGTCCTTGAAACTATTATAAATCACCCGGACAATGCGTTCTGCATTCAAGAAAAAATTATTACCATTCGCAATGAACGGTACGTTATTCCCATTAAGAGTGATTTCAAGACGAGGATCCCGGGAGTGGTTCATGACCAATCTAATAACCAAGCCACCTACTTTATTGAACCATTTAAAATAGTTGATCTTAATAATGAACTTATCCTGCTTATGAAAGAAGAGGAAGAAGAAGAAATTCGAATCCTCCAGCAACTCACCACCGTGGTTAGAGAAAATAAAGAATTCCTTTTAAGTAACCAAACCTACCTGGGAAAGTTAGATGTTATTCAAGCCAAAGCTCAATTGAGTGAGAAGATGGGGGCACGGGAGCCGGAACTGGTGGACCGAAGAGAAATAAAACTCCTTCAGGCCCGACATCCCCTCCTTTTACTTCCAGCTCCTTCTCCCGAACGAGATGAACCTTTACCTATTTTTGATGATTCTAAGGTCGTCCCCATTGATCTTCTCTTTCCCCCTGGTTTTTCTACCCTGGTTATCACTGGGTCAAATATGGGTGGCAAGACAGCCACGTTAAAGACCATCGGCCTCTTAACCCTTATGGTGCAAACAGGGATCCATATCCCAGTAGCTGAAGGAAGCCAGCTCGCTCTATGGGAAAAAGTATTCGCTGATATTGGGGACGAACAAAACTTAGAAGAAAATGTGAGCACCTTTTCCTCCCACATTAATCAGGTAAATAACATCCTCAACCAGGCAAATGAAAAATCTTTAGTGTTGCTGGATGAGCTTGGAGCCGGGACTGATCCCCAAGAAGGAGCTGCCTTAGGCCTGGCGATTATAGAGACCCTGAGAAAACGCCAGGCAAAAGTTGCCGTTACCAGTCACCTCAACCTTTTGAAGGCTTACGCTGCCTCTCTTTCGGACGTGATGAATGTCTCGGTTGCGTTTAATGAGTTTACGTTACAACCAACCTTTACCTTGCTCTATGGAGTCCCAGGAAACAGTAACGCTTTTGAAACTGCCGCCCGCCTTGGTGTGAACCCGCACGTACTGGAGCTGGCAAAAACGTATCTTAAAGAACATGACCGCCGAATTTTAGAACTTATCGAGGAGTTGGATCGCACCATTCAGCGGACGGTAGCTATGAAAGGTAGTTATGAAAACCTTATCTGCTCAGCCTCCCGATACGAGCAGGTTATGGTTACGGTGACGAGGGAGATCGCGGCTCAAAAAGAAGCCATCCTTTCCCAAATGGAAATGAAATCTCGGAGCCTTTTCCAGGAGGCGGAAACTGAAATAAAAAAGCTCTTAAAATCCAAGGCATTTTTTGAAAAAAAGCACCTCGCTGAAGTCCAACAAAAAATAAGCTCGGTTAAGAAAACTCTTAAAGGCCATTTGATTACCCCAAAGAGACCTGCTAAAAAAATAGGTGGTTTGAAAAAAGGAGACCGCGTTATCCTCGGGAAAGAGCGAAAGGAAGGAAAGGTGGTTGCTATTGATTATGCGTCCCAGAAGGTTGAAGTCCAGTTAGATGGGATACGATTAAAAACCGGTATTGATGATCTTTCCCGGATTCAAAACCCCAATGAAACTCCTGATCAAAAGAGGACGGCAAAAAATGCCGGTCCCACTTCTATGCCTTATTCAGACTCTGGAGGAGTTCTCGCCCCATTAAATCTTATTGGTTTTACCATTGACGAAGCGCTGCCAAGTGTTGACAAAGCTATTGACAATGCGCTCTTATATGGGGTAAAGGAAGTTCGAATCATTCATGGCTTAGGAACCGGTCGTCTGCGACAGGCGATTCACGATTACTTGAAACAACAACCCGTAATTAAAAATTTTTATCTTGGGAGCCCGCTTGAAGGGGGAGCCGGGATAACAATTGTTGAGCTGAAAGCTTGAATGTAGCTCTTCTGGGTAACGCTCAATTAAAAGTTATTATTTTATTGGTCATGGTTGGATTTATAGCCTGCGCCTTTATCCACCGGAAGTCCTTAGATCACTCTGGTTTTGTTACCTGGGCGTCTCAAAACTCGAAGCCTCCCATAGTAGCAATTCTTCCGTTTACCAACCAAACAAACCAAAATGATTTGCCACGATTGGTGCGGGCAGGATTTTACAGCCATTTTTCACCCTTACCCTTTAAAGATTTAGAGATTCATGAAATTGACCAAACTCTTGACTTTTTAGAAAAACAGCAACAAAAATCATACCAAACGTTTTCCATTCCGGAATTAGGCGCATTGTTAGGTTGTCACGCTCTCGTTTATGGTGAAGTGACAACCTTTACTAAATTTTACGCTGGTGTGTATTCCCAGATAGGTATCGGCGCAAAAATAAGAATTATTGAGGCCGAGGGAGGTCAAACAATTTGGGAAGATTCTTTCACCACTCGTTTCCACGAAGGTGGTATCCCTCTTAACCAAGTAACTGCGGCGTTCTCCTTAGTAAAGTCGGGTCTCCATCTTCGGAATGCCCAGGAACTTCGGGCGATTGATGATCTCTGTCGCAATTTGGTAGCCCGGGTACCAACGGTCACTTTTCCAAAAGAACGTGGGCGCTTAGGGGTTAATGACTGCGAACTCCAAATTGCTGCCTTCAAGGATTTTATGAGAGCCAATGCTTTGCAAAAAGAATTAAAGGAGAAACAATACGCTGCTTTTATTCGCACGGTGAAAGACGACGGAGTAATGTGGCATCGAGTGTTGTTAGGCCCTTTTGAGTGTGGTCAAGAAATTGATTTCTGGAAAGAAAAAGTTATCACTGAATTGGGTATGAATCCCGTAGTCGTAAAAACTCAGATTACCAATGACCCTATCAAGCTGGAAAATAGAAAGGAGTAGTAGCAATGGAAGTTGGAGACAAAATCACTTTCTCATTTGGAAAAACTGAAAAAGAGGGTATTGTTTATAAAGTTTTCCCAAAAACGCTTTATATAAAAGCGGATTTTAAAAACCACCAAGGTAAAATTATAGTGAGAAAACTTGCTCAGTTGACGAAGCGGAAAGAGAAAAAGAAAAAGTAAAGGATATGGTGCCCTACGTTGAGTATGGGGTGGTAAGATTTTTCAAAAAAATTGTAAAGCGAGTGCTATACCCAGTATAAAAATCGGCCACAGTTTTCGCAGTTTCTTAAAACCTGGTTGCCGATTTCTTTACTGGAAAGATAGGTGGGAATGGTGATAAAACACCCGAGGCATATCTTGTCCCGAACCGGAGCTATTGCCCGCCCGTAATGCTTTCTAATCTTCTGATAATGAGTGATTACCTCCAGAGGAATTTTTTCCATCAATTCTTTACAGGCTTCTTTCAATTTTTCTAAGCCTTTTACTTCAAACCCCATCTTTTCCTGTGCCTGAAGCAGATCCGTATTTTCCGCTTCAGCAATCATTTCATCCAAATCTTGTAAGATAACCAAATTTTGTAAGATCTCATTCATTTTTTGATTCCCAAATAACTTTTTTGAATCCTTTAAGACTCCGAATTCTTAATAGTCTTTTCCTCACGGATTCATCGCGCAAAAGTTCAACTAATTTCCCAAGGAAGGGGAGATAGTTAGGATCTTGGGGGGGAGCAATAATAACAAAGAATAACCTTACGGGAATCTGATCAGGAGCACCAAAATCAATCCCCTGAGACTTTATGCCCACCACCACAGTCAATTTTTCTGTGGCAATGGAACGGCAATGAGGAATAGCAATTCCCTTGCCAATAGCAGTTGTACCTAACTGCTCCCTCTTTTCCAAGAGGTCTACAACAATATCTGCTTTAAAAATGCGATTGTGTTTTTCTAAACACTTTGCTATTTCTTTTATAACTTCTTTCTTGGAATGAGCTTCAAATTCTTCAATAAAAAGATTGGGGTCGAAAAAACTTACGAATTCTTGGAGTTCCATCGGTTATCCCTGCTCTCTCTTCTGTCTTGGTTCTCGAATGTATGATGTACCATCGAATTTTTGTTAGGTGTAATATAAAACAATTTATTATAATAAATCAATCTTTCTTTATGCGTTGAATCAAAAAATTATGAATGCCTTTTTAAGAATATCCACTCTATAATAGTCAACCAAAGTGCATTGCATTATCCTGAGGGTAACATGGTAGTCGCTTACTTTGATTGTTTTTCAGGTATTAGTGGAGACATGGTTGTGGGAGCTCTCATTGATCTTGGGTTCCCCCTGCAGGAGCTAAAAGCAGCTTTAGACTCCCTCCCGTTAACGAATTATATAATAGAAAGTTTTAAAGCCCAACGCCATCAATTAACTGGGACCAGGATCCACGTTCACATTTCCACTCCCGAAACGGTTGGGAGGACTTTTAAAGATATTCGAGGAATGATCGAAGGAAGCACGTTAACTCATTTTGTTAAAGAGAAAAGTATCCAAATATTCCAGTGCCTGGCAAAGGCTGAAGCCCATATCCACCAAAAAGCCATGGATGAAGTGCATTTTCATGAAATTGGAGGGATTGACTCCATCATTGATATTATTGGGGCAGTAATGGGTATTCACTATTTGGGAGTTGAAGAAATAATCTCCTCCCCGCTCCCTCTTGGATCTGGCTCGGTAGCAGGCAACCATGGTACCCTACCCCTACCCGCTCCGGCAACCGTTGAGATTTTAAAAAATATCCCTGTATATGGGAGCAGTTTCGAAGGTGAATTGGTCACTCCCACGGGAGCTGCAATTGTGGCCACAATGGCGGATAGTTTTGGACCCATGCCACCAATGCAGATAAAAAGCATCGGGTATGGAGTAGGAGAGAGGGAATGCCCCGAGATACCCAATATGCTTCGGGTGATAATAGGTAAAAAAGAAACGCCGCTGCTTCAGGAAAAAATAGAGGTCATAGAAACTAATATAGATGACATGAATCCTGAGATCTATGGATATATCCTGGATGTTCTTTATGATAAAGGAGCGCTGGATGTTCTCGTTATTCCTGTTCAGATGAAAAAAAATAGGCCCGGGATTTTATTGAAAGTGTTAGCGTTGGAGAAAGATAAGTATACTATACTAAGAACCATATTTGAAGAAACGACGACCTTAGGTATTAGGTGTTATTCAGTAGAACGGTTTAAACTTGCCCGAAGAACAGAAAGGATAGAGACTCCCTGGGGAGAGGTGAGGGTTAAGGTCGTGGTAAATGCCGACGGAAAGGAAGAGGTTTTACCTGAGTATGAGGATTGTAAAAAGATTGCTCGTGAAAAAGGTATACCCTTAAAGCGAATATATCGGGAAATTTATAAAGCTACCAAAGCCTGACCATTTTTCAGTGTTATTACCAGAATCAAGCTTTTAGCTTGCATTAGAGGTTAACAAAACATATACTATTTACATAATATTTACATAAGTATATAAAATAAGCAGGGAGCTTGTTGTTTACGCTAACGAAGCGAGGAAGCCGTATATGCCCATTTATGAGTTTCAGTGTCTCGATTGTGGCAAAGAATTTGAAGAACTTATTCTGGGGAGTAATGTGCAAGTAAGCTGCAAACATTGTCAAAGTAGTAAAGTCGAAAAATTGATGTCGGCAGTTAGTTTCAAAAGCAGTGGTAAGTTTACCTCCTCTGCAGGTTCGCCTGGTTGTTCGTCTTGTTCTGGTACGAGTTGTAGCACCTGTAAATAAAAAAGCCTAATGACCTATGATTCCCATAGACGGTTATTTCTTTTATCTTACCCTTATTATTTATTTTTTAGGTACCGTACACTTCCTTTTCTATCTGATCAAGCCCCAAAAAATCATTGCCCAGATAGCCTTATTTTTTACTATTGCAGGATTTGCTTTTCATAGCCTCCTTTTGATTTACCGTTATCTAACCCTTAATTTTTTTCCCGTAACCGACCTTCATCAATCACTCTTCTTTTTTGCTTGGTCGCTGGTAGGTATCTTTTTACTTATTAATATAAAATATAAAACGATAATCTTAGGGTCTTTTGTCACCCCTTTAGCCGCTATTTTCCTGATTTCTTCAGCAACCATCTTTACTCCGGGTCCCTTATCCCTTCCTCCAGCGCTCCGTAGTTTTTGGCTTCCGATCCATTCCACCCTTGCTTTTATTGGTGACGCCCTTTTTGGTCTGGCTTTTTGTGTGGGCATCATGTACCTTATCCAGGAATATCAAATTAAAAAGAAAAAATGGGGCTCTTTTTTTTATCGCCTCCCCTCCTTACAAACCCTTGATGACCTTAACTACCATTGCATCCGGTTTGGGTTTTCTTTTCTCACGTTGGGAATTATTACTGGCTCGATCTGGGCTGAATATGCCTGGGGTTCTTATTGGAGTTGGGATCCAAAAGAAACATGGGCTTTAATAACCTGGTTTATTTATGCAGCTCTTCTCCATGGAAGATTGACCGTAGGGTGGAGAGGTAAACGAGCGGCCTTTTTTTCTATCATTGGCTTCGGCGTGGTAGTTTTTACCTTTTTGGGAGTAAATCTCCTTATTCCTGGATTACACAGCTATGAAAATTTAGCCTCACATAGCCCTTACGGAACCTAAAGGTAATTTTTGGGGAACGATGAACCTTATTGTTGCCGGTCTAAGCCATAAGACTTCACCCCTCGAGATAAGAGAAAAGCTTTCCTTTTTTTCTCAGGAACTCCGAACCTCTCTTCATGCAATTGTAAGCCTTCCCCACGTTTACGAAGGTCTCATACTTTCTACCTGCAATCGCGTTGAAATACTGTTTTCCGCTAAGGATACAGAAAAAGGTATCCGAGAGGTTAAAAATTTTTTAGCTGATTACCATCAGGTATCCTTAGAGGTAATTGATCCTTACCTTTACTTCTACACTGGGAAAGAAGCAATCAGGCATGTTTTTCGGGTCGCATCGAGCCTGGATTCCATGGTAGTGGGGGAGCCTCAGATCCTCGGTCAGTTGAAAGATGCTTATCGCTCTGCGCTTGAATGTGAAACCACCGGTTCCCTTATTAACCGGTTCCTGCACAAGGCTTTTTCGGTGGCCAAGCGGGTTCGCACCGAAACCAATATTGCTTCCAGCGCTGTTTCAGTAAGCTTTGCCGCAGTTGAACTGGCCCGAAAAATCTTCAATAGCCTTGAAGATAAAAAAGTTCTTCTCATCGGAGCGGGTGAAACAGTGGAATTGGTCGCTCGCCATCTCATTACTAACGGAATTCAAGAGGTATCCGTAGCTAATAGAACGTTCGAGCGAGCCCTCGATTTGGCCCAAGAATTCGGATGTCGAGCCATTAGTTTTGATGATATTTCTGCTTATATTCCCCACGTAGATATTATTATCAGTGCTACTGCTGCACCCCATTATCTTATTACTCCCGATCAGATTTTGATGGCGTTAAAAACGCGAAAAAACCTGCCCATGTTAATGATTGATATTGCGGTTCCTCGAAATATCAATCCACAAATAAATGACATACCCAATGTTTATCTCTATAATATTGATGACTTAGAAGGGATTGTGGAAAACAATAAACGTAAAAGACAAAAAGAGGCGCAAAAAGCAGAGGGAATTATTGAGGCTGAAAAAGAACAGTTTTTTAAATGGATTCAACAACAGGAAATTACTCCCACTATTATAAAGTTAAAAGAAAAAGCCGAAAAAATACGCCGCCGAGAATTGGGAAAAACCTTCTCGCGATGGAAAGGGCTAAGGAAGGAGGAGAAAGGAAAGCTGGAGGCCCTTACTGCCGCCATTGTAAACAAGATTCTTCACGATCCCATTACCTATTTAAAGAGGGAGGGTGGAGTAAATGGTTTCCCGATCGAGAAATTCAGGAAGCTATTCGAATTAAACGATGATAAATCTTAAACGTCAAAGGAGGGTCTATGCTGCACTCAACAGACGATTTACGATCAAGGATCAAGGGAATCATTTCTGGGGGAAAAGATAAAAAGGTGGTAGTTTCTGATCCCCAGCGGTTAAAAGACACTTTGATTGACCTTTTGGTGTACAACGCGGTTTTTAACCCTAACGAAGACCTTAAAAAAGCCTGCCGTTGGCTTATTCAAACCGCCGGACAGGCAGCAGGCATTTTCTCAACCTCAATCCAACACCTTTATGAAGCCATGGGGAGAGAAGATCTAAAGGGGATTACAGTGCCAGCGATTAATATTCGGGGGCTTACCTATGATATGGCAAGAGCAGTGTTCAGGGCGGCAAAAAAGAATAACAATGGAACTTTTATTTTCGAAATCGCCAAATCAGAAATGCAGTATACTTTGCAACGTCCTGATGAATACGCCACGGTGATTATGGCGGCAGCTATTAAGGAAGGTTTCCGCGGTCCTATCTTCGTTCAGGGAGACCATTTTCAATTTAATGCAAAAAACTTTGCCCAGGATCCCGAAAAGGAACTTGCCTCCATCAAATCGCTTATAACTGAAGCGATCGAAGCCGGGTTTTATAACATTGATATTGACGCTTCTACCTTAGTTGATTTGAGTAAGCCTACATTAAAGGAGCAGCAAAAAAACAACTGTGAATTAACTGCGGATTTGACTGCCCACATAAGAGAGAAAGAACCTGATGGCATCCCCATTTCGGTGGGAGGGGAGATTGGTGAAGTAGGGGGAAAAAACAGCACCGTAGAGGAACTTCGGGCATTCATGGATAATTACAAAGAATTGTTAAAGAAAAGAGGGGGGGATTTAAAAGGTATCAGTAAAATTAGTGTTCAGACCGGAACTACTCATGGAGGCATTCCCCTCCCTGATGGTACGATTGCCAAGGTTAATCTTGACTTTGATACCCTGGAGAACCTTTCAAAAGTTGCGCGTAAAGAATACGGCTTGAGTGGAGCAGTGCAGCATGGGGCTTCGACCTTGCCGGAAGAGGCTTTCGACAAATTCCCTGCCACTACCACCGCCGAGATTCATCTGGCAACCGGCTTCCAAAACATTATTTATGAAAGTAAAAACCTGCCTTCCACCTTAAAAGAGAGCATGTATGCCTGGTTAATGGAAAACTGTGCCAAAGAGAAAAAAGAGGGAGAGACCGAAGAACAATTTATCTATAAAACGAGGAAAAAGGGGTTTGGGCCTTTTAAACAGCAACTCTGGGATCTTCCTGCAGACGTAAAAGATGCCATTGGGAAAGAACTGGAAGATAAATTCGATTTTCTCTTTCGGAAGCTTAATGTGGTAAACACCCACGGGATCGTTAAAGAACATATTGCGCCGGTGGAGACCTATCCTAAAGCTCCTTCTGGATTTTCCTTATAAGGAAAAAGAGTATTATCGGGCATTTTGAGCGTTATTTCATGCTTTCTTCATCACGAGGCTGTCGGTGTCAAATTCATCCTGAATTTCTCCGGTGATTTCTTCGATCACGTCTTCGAGGGTGACCAATCCCTCTACTTCTCCGTATTCGTTGACAACAATTGCTAAGTGGGTTTTATTGTTTATCAGGTCCCTGAGAAGATGATCGATCGTGATTATCTCGGGCACATACTTAACCGGGCGAATAAGGGAAGCAAGGCGAAAACTTTTTTGATCCCAATAGGATAAAATATCTTTTACCATCAAAATCCCTTTTATTGTATCTACATTTTCATCATATACCGGTATTCGGGAAAATCCGGTTTTTCGAATACAGTCTAATACGTGAGCATAATTGGTCTTAAGCTCCAAGCACACCATATTCATTCGATTGACCATAATATCCCGAACTTTTGTTTTCCCCAAGTGCAAGATGCTCATTAACATCTTGTTTTCTCTTTCTGAAAGCACACCTTCTTTTTTGACTAACTCCAGCAGAGCCTTTATCTCCTCCCGATGGGATTCTGAGGGATAAATTTCCCGTTTTTCTTTTCCTATTATTCGTAACATTCCGCGGCTTATCTTCCATACGGTATTACTCGCCGGATTGAGCACTCTTCCTAAAAAACTCAAAACTGGTATTGCTCTTAAGGAGATAGTGACCGAGTGGCGCTTTCCTAATAATTTGGGTGTTATCTCCGCGAAAATTAGCACCAGGACGGTAGTTACAAGGGTAGCCAGAGCGGCGGCCGAATCAACACTAATTTTGGGGAAGGTATGGATAAAAATGGTTACTGCGGTGGCGGAAGCAGCAATGTTGGCTAAATTGTTTCCGATGGCAATGGTAATAAGGATCTT
>JAZDOO010000223.1:0-2603 GCA_043798555.1 Pseudomonadota bacterium
TCGATTTTGGGTTAAAAGAGGCGCGCTCTATTGTGAACATTCCTGTGACCGGAGTCCTTGAATCTGCTCTTTATGTAGCGTCGTCGCTTGGAAGTACTTATTCCATTATTGTTGTCCACAATCAAACTGGACAACTCCTTGCCAATACTGTAAAATATTATGGGATGACCGGTCGGTTAGCCAGAATTGCTGACATGGGTATCCCGCTCCCTGAAGTAGCTGACACCTATAAAAATACAGAGAAATTGATGAGCTTATTTAATGCAGCAGCTCAAAGAACCATCAAGGAAGATTATGCAGAGGTAATCATAGTGGGATGCACCATCCTTAGTTCCTTGTTAACCGCAAACAAGGTCCACTCCTTTGATGGTGTACCCGTGATTGATCCAGTATGGGCAGGAATAAAAATGGCGGAAGTGCTGGTAGATGTGCGCCGAAACTACGGCATCGAAGTCTGCCGTTCTTCTGTTTACGGAGCGTGCCCTGATTGGGAAAAAGAGATACCAATAAGGTAGCGTAATCCCATACGTTTTTGAATTACGCAGCAACCCGTTTCTTAAAAATTCAGGAGAGCATCATGATTGATCTTAGTTTAACAGAAGAACAAAAAGCACTGCAGGAGACCGTCCGTCGTTTCGCTCTTAATGAAGTTCGGCCAGTGGCTGAGAAGTATGATCGGTTGCATGACCCGGAAAAAAGCTTTCCCCTTGAATTAGTTAAAAAGGGAATGCAATTAGGATTTAGTAATGTCCTCATTCCTGAAAAGTATGGAGGGCTGGGGGGAAATCTGATTGATTACGCGCTGGTAGTAGAAGAACTGGCTTACGGAGATACCGGGATAGCCGATGTTTTTCTCGTAAACATTTCCCTTTCTCGAGTCTTAATAAAAGGGTGCAACGAATCACAAAAAGAAAAATGGCTTAGGGCTATTTGCGAAGACGGAACCGGTACTTTTATTCTTGGCGGAGCCATGACCGAGCCTTCAGGAGGTTCGGAAATTTTTTGTCCTTTACCAGATCACACCTTAGGAGTTCGAACCACCGCGGTAAAGGACGGAGAGACCTATGTGATCAATGGAACTAAATGTTTCATTACCAATGGGGGAGTTTCCAAACTCTATATAATTCTGGCACGAACTGACAAAACGGTACCAAACATCGCTGGATGCAGTATTTTTATCGTGCCGGAGGGTACTCCGGGGTTATCTTTTGGGAAAACTGAAGAAAAAATGGGACACCGTTTATCATCGGTGCGAGAGATTATTTTTGATGATGTGCGGATACCCAGGGATTACATGATTGGAGAAGAGGGCGAAGGGTTCAAAATACTTTTTGAATGTTACGAAGGAAACGGCGTGGGAGTTGGCTCTGCTGCAGTGGGGTTATCCAGGGCAGCGTATGACGCGGCTTTAAAATACTCCCGGGAGCGAGTTATCTGGGGCCGGCCTATTCTGGAATATGAATCGGTTGCGTCGAAGCTGGTAGAGATGCGGATGAAGATCGAAGCATCCCGGGCCTTGATCTGGAAACTGGCCTGGGCAGCAGAAAATCCCTCATCGAGTGGAGGTTTGAGCAAACTGGGCGCCATGGCCAAGGTTTTTCCTTCCGGTTTTGTTCGGGATATTACTATACAGGCTATGGAAATTTTAGGGGGTTACGGCTACATGATGGATTTTCCCATTGAAAAGTATGTCCGGGACTCCATGCTTTTTCCCATTTATGATGGAACCAATGACCTCCTAAAGAGATTTCTGGCACAACGTTTAGAAGAAGTGCCATCAACAACCATTTGAATTGTGGTCCTGAAATGAAATAAAGCACCTTGCGATACAAATCATTTTAATTATAATTTTTTTAAAGAAGGAGGTATACGATGATTTCGATGAAAGACGCAAAGACCGGGAAGGAGATGTTGGATTCCTGGCAGGAGTTGGTAGGCGATGGCGATATCGAAGACATCAAGCAGGTCTTCCAGGTCTACGTGGAAAAGATGCCTGACATCCTGAAGAACTTCACCAACCAGCCGCTGTTAGAGTCCCTGGAAAGAAAAGTGCTCGACCCCAAGACCCGAGAACTGGTGCTGGTGGGAATGCTGGCCGCCATGCAGTGCGGTCCCGGTCTCATCTTCCACATTCAGGGCGCGGTTCATGAGGGTGCTACCGAAGCGGAAATCATGGAAGTCATTTTCCTTTCCTGCTATGAGCAATGTAAGGTTAATGCGGCCGCCTTGGGGCAGAGTGTGGCTGAGGGATTACGGCGGGCTGCCTTGATGAAAACATGATAATTATATGGCGAGGGAAAAATCCCTCGCCTACCTCTATACCACCTAAAAAGAATCAGCACTTTAACAACTTTTCTATACCTCCTTTTTCCTTCTCTCCCCTCAGCAGAGTGGTACCGCTTTAAGGACTTCGTATTACCACCCCCCAGCTATTTTGATGGCCACACGATGAAAATTTTTTGAGGGCAACTTGTTTTTAAATTCAACTTCGGCTAAAATATAAGTTTTTAGGCTAATACTATTGTGAACGACTTAAGTAACCCGACATGCTCAGGCAGTCATTGCGAGCGACAGCGAAGCAATTTCATAGGATTGCCACGTCG
>JAZDOO010000230.1:0-2968 GCA_043798555.1 Pseudomonadota bacterium
AATGGTTACAAATCTGAGGAGTATATACGCGGGTCACATTAGGATACGTTCCCACTTCTTCAATCAGGGTCTTAGTCCAGTAGATTCCTCTGGGTACCCCATACTCCTGCTTACACGCCACAGAACAGCTCTGACATCCGACACAAAGCTTTAAGTCAATCACCATTCCCCAGATCATGTTTTTTCCCTCCGCTTGGTTTCTAATTTATTCTGTCAAACTCTCACTTATTGATTTCTTCCTAATACCTTTGAGGTGGCGACGGCAGTGGCAGCTTAGTAACCTTCACTCTCGCCACGGTTTCCATGGCGCCAGAAACGAGACAAGTGTAATCAAAATTGTTGCCTAAGAGGGTGTTGAACTGCCCACCACCCAGTCTGGTTACTGGATTATGCGAAACTGTCCGGTTAGTGGCATTAGAAACACCGAGTGCCTCAGGATGAATTCCTTCGGTAAGTACCAGCCACCCAGTCAGGTAACCAAACTGAGAGCGCACCTCAATGTAATCCCCCTGGTTGAGTCCCTTTTCCCGGGCAGTTTTGGGGTTCATCAGAAGCCCTACGTGATGAGGATCCCGATCCACAATTTCTCTGATCCAGGGGATGGAGAGGTTTTCTGTGAAGTTCAGAAAGTGCTCCTTGAATGTAATAGCGTGCAGGTCATACTCCGGGGGTTCACTATGGACCGGCGAGAGGCGACCGTCGGGAATAGCTGCGTACTCATCAGTATTCCATTTGAATGGTAATTTTACTTTTGAGATGTTTTCTTCGAGTTGCTTTTTGACCTGGAGATAGTATTCACAGTAAAAAGGTCGGCGCATATCCCGGCCGCGCCGATTGCTCATGAAATATTTATGGTTCGGTGGTCTCCAGATAACATTATGGCCATGTTCGGCAAACCAGTCGAGTCCCCTTTCCGGTGGCCAGACGGTTTTGGTCCAGTATCGTGCACATCGTTCCAGAAATTCTTTATGGGTATACCGTTTGTTCGGATCCAGCATAAGCTCGGGGTCATTCACCAATCCGGTAATAAAGTTATACACATCATTCATTATCCCCAGTCTCCCCATCCGCTCGGCCACCTCAGAGAGGATGTCAAAACCATCACGAGCTTCTCCGAGAGGCTCAACCACTGGCTGACGGCAATTTAACCCTTCGGTTGCCGGAGGTTCGCACATGAGGAGGGCCCAGGACTCCAAATAAGTTTGATCAGGCAAAATAACATCCGCGAAGGTGCTGGTTTCATTGTGAAAAAGGTCGATGGCCCAGACAAAGTCAAAGTTCCGCATTATCTCATACCACTTCTCCACATTTCCCACCATGGACCAGATAGTGTTGGAGTGATAGATCAAACAGACCTTGGGCCTGAATTTTATGTCGTATTTTTCCGGTTCCAGGAGAGTGAACTGATTGAACTGACCCGGATCAACACCGATGGGTAAAAGTTCCATTAAGGTAGTGGTATTGGGAGGCCAGTTAAAGGGAACTTCCGGGTGAAGCTGATGAGGTTTGGGATCAAGAAGACCGTCAGGTCCGGGCTCGTCCGTCCATACCATATGGGGAGACCCGAGGACAACCCCCAGTAAACCGCCGGGCGCATTGTAACAACCGACCAGCATATTGAGCAAAAGATAAGACTGGTTGTCCATATTGCCGAACTTATGGGCTTGAGCACCGCGGTACCAGTTAAAGGATACCGGCCGGTAAGGATATACTTCTCCATCTATGGTGATAGTGGATCCGATCTGGGCGGCCTCGCCAAACTCCTTAGCAATGCGCCTGATGGTATCAGCAGGCACGGTAGTAATCTTTTCCGCCCACTCCGGGGTGTAATCCTTATAGGCATCTTTGATAAATTGAAAAGCTGGGCGCACTCTCTGCCCCTCCACCTCGTAGGTACCCTCGAGGGTAATATCGTTAATAGTGGGGTCATCAAAGACCTTGGCACAGTTATCCACTGGATCCCAGACCAACGGTTTATTACGCTCTTCTCTGTTTTGCTGGAACCAGCGCATTGAGCCTACAGGTCTACCTTGCGGCGGCAGTGCTTTTTCAGTGCTGGATCGCATAAACCAGCCATCGTCTTTAATCAGGTACCCGCCGTTAGCGAACCATTTCAGATACTCGGCATCGTAAATTTTATGCTCATGCATCAGGGAGTGAATCAAGGCGAGGACAAACTGCCGGTCAGACGCAGGCCGTATGGGAATCCACTCATCCGCCTTAGCCGCTGAGGTAGAAAGGCGTGGTTCCACGCAGACCACTTTCATTCCCTTGGCTCGGGCCTCGGCCATCATTCTCTGGGCAGCAGCCACATGGAGGTGGGAGGAAAAGCCATCCCCTCCCCCGCACTGAATCCAGTATTTGCAGCGCTCATAATCACCCACTCCGGCAAAAGCCGAGTTATAAATACCTGCGGTGATGTGGTAAGCCGCTCCACAGTAAGTGCCTACCACGTGGAACTGATTGGCATTGCCAAAACACGCTGGCCAAGCCCAGGTATATATTTTTTGGAAATCAGTGATTGCGTACACAAACTCACGGGGATCCTTTTCGATCATTTGTTTCATTTTAGATGCCACCAAGTCTAAGGCCTCATCCCAGGAAATCTCTACCCACCCAGGATCTTCTCCCGGACCCTTCTTGGGATTGGTGCGTTTGACTGGCTTCTTGAGGCGATAAGGATCATATTGTCTGAGGATAGTTGCATTCGATTTGGTGCAAATCTTTCCTACATTACTCGGGCAGGTGGGATCACCTTCAACTTTGTCAATTACCCCATTGTTGGAGACATGGACCCTGAGAGCGCAGGTATGCAGACACATCTTGCACGTGGTAGGATACCACTTGCCTGGCCTCATGGAATTGGCCCTCGCTTGCTTTTCCACCCTCAATTTTTCTCTCAATTTCTTACCCTCCTTTATTATGATTTTTGCCAAAAAACTCTCTCACACAAAAGAGCGGTAAACGT
>JAZDOO010000234.1:0-7793 GCA_043798555.1 Pseudomonadota bacterium
GCGCAACCGCGTCAGATCCCGCCACTGGCGTACGTCCTGCGGCGGAATGAAACTGCTCTTCAAAAGACCATGACGCAACAATCCGGCAATCCACTTGCTGTCCCCAATGTCCGTCTTGCGCCCGGATACGTTATGCATATCGCGTGCATTTGCCAAAACCACATCAACCGAACCCTCCAATACGTTATGCACAGGCCGCCAGTAAACCCCCGTACTCTCCATCGCCACCACCGAACAATTATGCTCCGCCAACCAGTCCCGCAGACGCATCAGATCGTCCGTGAATGTGCCGAATACCTTGACATCGTATTGCTCTTCCCCCTTGTCGTCGGGAAAAATAACACAGGCCGAAACGCTCTCCTTATGAACATCCAATCCGCAACAAATGGGGTGCACGATCCTGATAATTCTGCTATCATCTCTTCGAGTCATGGTCTTCCTCCTGATTAAGTTTTTTGCTAAATTCCTTATCAGTGGATTACCGTGACTCACCTTTTATTGCAACCACCCATTTTCATCCTTCGTTGTGCCCGACCCGGGCATGGTGGTTATTGAGAAGTTACTTCATTTTCAGGTGAAAATAGAAATCGGCGATTTGAGCAGCACTATCCGGGCAAAACGTGGGCCGAAACTCCCTGTCGTATTGACCGTCGAGGACGTACGGCAGCTATTCTCCTGTATGGAAGGAAAGCAGCTGTTGATTGCGCAGATACTTTACGGGGCGGGCCTTCGCCGTATGGAGCTGGCCCGTCTGCGGGTCAAGGATATCGATTTTGGATCAGGGCTGATTTTCGTTCGGGCTTCCAAGGGGGACAAAGACCGTTCGACAATCCTGCCGGGAGCCGTCCGGGAACCCCTTCAACAGCACCTGATGGAAGTCAAGGCATTACACAATCAGGACCTTGCCAAGGGATTTGGGGATGCCTATCTGCCTGACGCTCTTGGCCGGAAGTATCCGAACGCTGCAAAGGACTGGGCCTGGCAGTATGTTTTCCCCTCTTCGAAGCTGTCCGTGGATCCCAGAAGCGGAATAGTCAGACGTCATCACGTGGACGAAACGTCCATCCAGAAGGCCGTAGGAACAGCTACAAGGAAGGCGGGCATTGCGAAGCAGGCATCCGTTCATACATTGCGTCACAGTTTCGCCACGCATCTCCTCATGAACGGCGTCAACATCCGTGAAATCCAGACCCTTTTGGGACACAAGAATGTCGAAACGACCATGATTTACACCCATGTCATGCGGGACATGACGACAGCACCGAAAAGCCCCCTGGATCTCCTCCTGGAAGGATCACCAAAGACCGCTCCCGTTAAACATAGCCTCTGAACAGGGAGAGAAATTACTTAAAAGACGGAAAGAGGTGGGCAGTAACCTGCTCACCCCTTTTTCAATTCTGCTACCCAGACGAAGCTCACTTATTGCTTCAAGGTTCGATTTGAGAGTCCTGAAATTAATTTTTCCTCGAGGTAGCTGAACCTGTTTACCATATAATAGGTGCGGATATCGCTTTCCAGTATAGATCCCAGCTTGACTTTAAAATCTCTTTCCTTGAGCCGGGTGAGTTTACTCTGAAACTCACTGGTCTGCTTAGCATCTATTTCCGGAAGGGCGATCCCACGGCGCAGCAGGAACTCGATATCAAAACAGTCCCTGATCTCCCCCCGGTCAAGAAAAGCCGCTATTTTATTCTTCATCGTCTGCTCCAGCGTGTGTGCCCTGAGAATCACCTGTTGCGTGCTGTACCTGGAGAATGCAATCTTTTCCTGGAAATCGCACTCCTTTATCTCCCGGCGTATTTCAATCTTCAGCCGCCTGGGATACTGCGGAGAACGAAGTTCCAATAAAAGTGTATAGTGCTTTGTCTGCGAGTCGGTGATCTCATAATCCCTTTTAAAGAGACTCTGCAGTTTATTAATATATGCTTCATGCGGCGTTTTTTTCAAAAACCAGAAATCGAGATCGACTGAATACCGTTGCAGCTCATGGCAGAGCCTAAGCATCGTGCCGCCGCCAAAGACAAGGGGGTCAAGCACCTTTGCGCTCTTCATCCTGTCCAGAACTTCTATTTCAAAGACTTCATGCTGTCTAAAGATATCCATTTTTTTTCAGCATCCTTTGTGTTTTTAAAGGAAATTTTCTGATCATTCGCTTTATCTCATTCCGGTCAAGCTTCTCTGTATCTATGGAAGAAAGGTCAAGTGAGTAACGGCCGAAGGACATCAGGTACAGTGCGTCCAGAAAAGCTTTCTCAGGAGACGCCATAAAAACCCCTTTTTGCTTTTTGAACCCGAAGTACAGACTGCTGCTGAGTCTGGTATACCGGAAAACGGTTCCGTTCAGGCGGATTTCTTTTGTCCGTTTCACGGCAACGGATTCGATAAAATCCCTCTGCACCTGAGTTGTTATCTCATAATAGTCCAGTGCGGTCGTAAGAGAAATATACGAAGGTGACTGGCCCACATTCGCGAGCAGAAACTTTTCCTCCCTTCCTGCTGCCTTCAGTTTTTCCCTCAGCACATAGATATTTCTTTTTACACGAACTATCAGCCCCTGCCGGGCATAACGGCTGGCCGTCACCCGGGCTGAAGCCGTGCTGATGCCAAGAACCCTGGCCAGATCTTCGTAACTGAAATACAGCTTGTTTATTTTGGAAAGGCCAATTATTTTCATCAAATATACTTAATTAACATTTTTGTTAATCTAATATACTTGATAAAAACAGTTGTCAAGTGTAATGTGTGATAAAATTAGGAGGTAACGGGAATAGCGCCTTATAAAATTAGACTCTGAACAGGCATACAAATTACTTTATCCATTGACCTTTCCACTTTGACCGTATCTGTCAAAGTGTTAGATTAAAAGAACCTTGGCACATAAACAGGCAGGAACTTTCTCTTAAAATCATAACGTCCCCGCAAAGCGGGGAGCTTGGTGGTTTGGAGCCACCCCAAGGGTGGCCAGTAATTGAACTTTAGGCTTGCATAAAAATTGTTTTCCCACCGAAAGCCTTCCACCGGTAGAGCGATTAAATTTCAAACAAAATACCCGGCCAACGCCGGGTTTTTAACACTTCCATGGCATTAGTGTAAGTCTATCTCTTCTAAGTTTAAAATTAAGGTTATTTCCCCGGTCCCCAGAAGGGTTACCCCGGAAAAGATTTTCATATGGTTTAGCGGTGGTTTCAAAGGCTTAATCACTACCTCCTGTTGCCCCAGAAATTCATCCACCACTAACCCTACCTGACGGTTACCGATCTCCGTTACCACTACGGAAAGTTCTTCCTTAAGTGATAACGACGAGTCTATCTTAAGTAACGTGGTAAGACAATAGAGGGGAATATGGGTATTTCTAAATAAAAAGCTTTCCTTCTGGTCCTGAACTGAAATCTGTTCGGGCGAAATTCTCGCATTCGATACCACCTTGGCAATAGGAATTGCAAAGCAGTGTAAACCACTTCGGACTATGAAGGCAGGCATAACTGTTAATGCTAAAGGAAGTTTGAGGACAAAGCGGCTTCCTTCACCGGGTCGGGAAAAAATTGCAATGTTCCCCCCTAAGGCCTCAATCTTGTTTTTAACAATATTCATTCCCACCCCCCGTCCGGAAGTCTCGGTTACTTTTTCAGCAGTGGAAAACCCAGGAGCACAGATCAACATTAAGGCGTCTTCCGGTGATATATTTCCCGCTTCCTCAGAGCGGATGAGGCCCGTTTTTACCATCCTCTGTTTTATAAGGTCCGGGTTCATTCCTTTGCCATCATCTTCAACCTGAATAATGCTGTTCTCTTTAGTTCGCGATATTTTTAAGGTAATCGTACCTCGGGGAGACTTTCCCTTATTTTCTCTTTCCTTGAGGGACTCAATCCCGTGATCAACGGCATTACGAATAATATGAAGAAGTGGCTCTTCCAGACCCTCGATAATAGCCCGATCCATTTCCATATCTTCCCCTACCACCTTAAAATCTATTTCCTTTCCTGCCTCACCAGTCAGCCCCCTCAGAGTCCTCGCCACTCTGTCAGTAAGCATTTTTATCGGCATCATCCGGGCGATGGTTATTTGAAGATGAAGTTCCCTTATCAATTCGTTCATCTGGTAAAGAGTGGTTTTTAGTTCCCTGGAAGCAAAGCCTTTCCCTATGGTTTGCAGCCGGTTCTGACAGATAAGGAGTTCACTGATACTGTTTAACATATTATCCAGGGTTTCCGTTTTTACCCGGGCAAAGGTAGCCTCCTTTAGTTTAGGAGATAGATCTACCCGGGTCATGACCACTTCCTGAGTTTCTTCAGGGAGGGATCTCGGTTTTAATTTAGCTAAAAAATATTGGTACTCAATTTTTTGAGAAGAGCCTGACTTTACATTCCGCATCATTTCTTCTAAAAGAGCAAACCCTTCCAGTAGGAGATCAACGTCTTTTTTCTCCACCAGTTTGTTGTTGGGCACTTTTTGAATAAAATCTTCCAGTTTGTGACTTAATTCTTCTACCTCTGAAAAACCAACCGTCCTTGACATTCCTTTAATGGAATGGGTATTGCTCAACAATTGCACCATCAGATCATTCTCTATGTGCCCGTTTTCAAGCTTCAGTAACATGGAATAGATTTCCTGCAGATATTCTTCAGCCTGAGAAATAAATATCTGTATATATTTATCCAGCTCCACTAAAAAAACTCCCTTTTTTTCTCAAATTAAACGGTGTTAAAACTTATATTCCCAAAAAAAGTTAAAGACACTTTCTAAGTTAAGAATGGTTACCTTAGGTATATTCCCCACATTTTTTAGGACCATTTGGTAAAATTCTGTCTTTTCTCCGCCACCTATGGTTTCCAATGTTCCCTTGTTGCCATTTCCACCTATAGAAACAGTCTTTGCCCCCACAATTTTATTCACCAGAATTCCAATATCCATGTCTCTATTATCTAAAACGATTATCCTAAAATCCTGACTGTCTCGCTTTAAAGAGACCCCCAGCAATTCAGCCACGTTTATAATCGTCAAAAATTTCCCTCGCCGATTTAAAAGTCCGGAAATAAAGGAAGGGGTGAGTGGAACTGGTTTTACCTCCCCACCTTCCAGAACTTCTTTTACGTATTTTAGCTCAATCCCGAAGGTGTTATTATTGAGGTCAAATAATAAGATTTTATCCATCCGACACCTTAAATTTCTTTACTTCCTCATTAAATGCATCAGCTGTATCTCTAAGCTTTTTGCCCGATGTTTTCAAGCCTTCAAGAATAAGCCCCTGATCTTTAATTGCCTTTACCGTCGCTTGCATAGCAAAAGAATTTTCTTGAGCTAATTTTGTCAATTCCCCAAAGGCCTGAACAATTCTCCCGCTATCCATCGCTTGCCGATTGGTTTCGATGGAAATTTCCTCGAACCCCCCTCCTAACCTCGTTACCTCATCAACAATCTGATCAAAATTTTTGATCAGTGTTGTTATCATCCCTCTTCCGTTTTTTACGCCTTTAATCCCTTCTTCAATTGAATTTCGTACCGATGCATTTTCCGACTGTATCTCCTCAATCAGTAACCCAATGTCTTTAGCAGAGTCTTTAGATTCCTCGGTGAGGTATCTAATCTCCTCCGCAACGATCCCAAAACCTTTCCCATATTCACCTGCCTTCGCTGCCTCTACCGTTGCATTTAACGATAACAGGTCGGTTTTTCGGGCAATGTCAGAAATTACCTCCAATACCCGATTAATTTTGGTTATTTTACTGCCCAAGCCCTGGGCTAATATTATGGACTTCTCCACCTGAGAAAATACCCCCTGTATCTGTTCAATTGCTGACTGGGCTGCCTCTTTCCCATCCTGGCTGTTCTTCACCGCTCGAGCTGCAGAATTGTACGCTACCTTTGCCATCCCGGCAATCTTACTTACCGAATCGGAGATGCTTTTAAGGGTAACCGAATCTTTAACTATCAGATCGGATTGGGTTTCGGCTGCTTTAACAACCTTTTCAACCGCCGAGGTCACCTGCTCACTGATAGTACTCATCTTTTGGATTGATTCATAAAGTCCCTCACTTGAGGTAATGACTCCTGAGGCACCATTTTTGAGACGAGAGATGATTTTTTGAAGGCTGGAAAGCATCTTCCTCAGGGCAGTAGCTAATTCGCCGATTTCATCAGTGGAGTGGACTTTGATTTCTTGGGTCAAGTCCCCATCACTGGTTACTATTGCTGCTTTAACCAATTCAGACAGATTTTTGGTAATCGTATTAGAAATTGAAATTCCAAAGATCATACCCACAAGTAATCCAACCGCTGCCGATAGTGCCTGGGACTTCCATGGGTCATCAATAAACAAGCTGGATAAAAAATTTACGGTAAGAATCCAAAGAATAACTCCTAAAAAACCTAATACTATTTTATTTCTCATACACTCCTCCTTTACTCTATGCAGAGATATCTTCCCGCCGGATAGGGATCTTGATAGTGAACGTGCTTCCCACACCCACCTTACTCTCTACCGCAATCGTCCCACCCAGGTCTTGAATAACCTTTAAGCTGGTTGAGAGTCCCAGGCCAGTAGTATTCCTTTCGGGTTTAGCAGAGAAAAAAGGATTGAATATTTTGGGAAGAAATTCGGGGGATATTCCTACCCCGTTGTCAGCAAACGCTATTTGAATAATATCATTCGTCCCCGAATCCGACAAGGAATCGTCTTTCGTAACTGAGCTGGCAATAGTGAGAGCCCCGCCGCCAGGCATTGCTTCAAACGCATTGTTGATGAGGTTAATAAAAACCTGCTTTAGCTTATTAGCATCAGCAAAAATTACTGGTAACTTTTTATCATAGCGCTCAATGATAGTGATATCCAATGAATCGGCTCGATGTCGTACCAGAGCAACTGTTCGTCTTAGTGTCTCCCCTACTTCTATCCTTTCCAACTCCGATCTTTCTTCCTCTCCAAAATCAATGAGATCACGAATGATGCTCCGTGCCCGTTGTATCTCTTCCTGGATCACCGTTAACTTTTGTTCGATCACCTCATCCTTTATCTCTCCTCTTAAAAGAAGAGAAATATAGCTTAAAGCTGAAACCAATGGATTCTCTATTTCTCTGGTGATATTGGCACTTAATTGCCCCAGCATGGAAAACTTCGCATCCTGAATCAGTTTGTCCTGCATCTTTCTGAGTTTTTCGTTCGCCAGTGTTAATTCTCTTACTTTGGAATGGTAATCAGTAACATCTTCGGCGATCAGTATCATCCCGGTATTCTCTCCCTTTTCAATAAGTTTGGCAATAATAACCCTAAGAATTAGTTTTCCGTAGGGGAGCGTGAGAACGGTGACCCGGGCATCAGGAGTGAGTGAAAGGTTGTTCACTGCTTCAGACATTTTTAAGTAACTTTCGTTGGTAAATAAGTCATATACATTGCTGCCGATAATTTGTCCTTCGGTTTTATTAATAATTTTCACACCCGCGGGGTTAATATAAGTAACTCTAAAACTGGCGTCAGCTTCAATAACCGCCTCCCCCATATTTTCCAAGACAACTTCCTGGTGTCGCTGGGAGGAAATAAGTTCTTTTACCACCGCCCGTTGGTACATACCGTCTATCCCCAGGATAGCACAGGCTTCCTTCCCACTTTTGTCCTTGTTTTCCAACTGCCGCAGAACCTTAATGATGTTTTGTTTTATCTCGTGTGCCGGTCCCTTGTAGAGATAAAAGTTAGCCCCAATCTTATCCAGATCGGGAGATTCCTCAGTGAGGGCGGCTGAGACCATCGTTATTGATATATCCTTTAGCCTCGGGTCTTCTCGAAGACATTTAATAAATTT
>JAZDOO010000240.1:0-10446 GCA_043798555.1 Pseudomonadota bacterium
GATTGAGTGGAGGTTGATTCGGTATATTCATATGCCCCTATATCATAGCCTGCACCGTACGGACGTTGATTGCCGTCGTAATCATTACTTGGAGCATTTGTGGAGCCTCCTTGGTCTATGGCAGGTGAACTTTCCTGTAAATGGAAGTCTGCCCCGGAAGGATTCACAAAAAGAGGGTCCCCTTCCACATAGTCGCTGCCATAGATTTCCCCTTCTTCCCCCCCCCGGTAGCCATCAATCAGATTATGGTCCACAACAAAGTTTTCCGCAGGCACATCCGCAGCCACGGCGATTTGAAATGACAGGTTTTGGCTGCAGATGTTGTTCCTGATGACAACCTCCTGCGCCTGCGGGTTATCGAGCGCGATTCCCCCACCCCAGGGGTCCCGTCCATTGTTGTAAAAGGTGTTGTTCACGATCTGAATATTCCGTATGGGATGGGTCGCGATGCAACAGGCGGTCACGTGAAGACCAACCCACCCGTTGTTGTAGGCAATGTTGTTATAAACCTTCACGTTTTCGAGAAGCCCACCCACCTCGGAAGCCAGGGCGAATCCGTCTTCGTTGATGTCGTGAGCGATGTTCTCAAAAACCTCGAGGTTGAAGGTGTGCTCGTCCGAAGCGTCCACGTAGAAACCTACGGCGTCGGTATGATGTACCTCGTTCCCGTGCACCTTGCCGTTGGAGGAGCCGTCCTTGGCGCAGATGCCTTCCTTTTGGCTGTCATAAACGAGATTGTTGCGGACTTCGAAGGTGTCAGTATTCCCCGCGGAGATGCATTCATTCCACCCGCTGTAGCAGGCCCCTTTGACTTCGTTACCGTCAACGATCACGTTATCGCTGTTCCAGACACCGATGCCGGAATCGCTGGTATTGTAGACGTAGTTGTTCTCAATAATGATATGTCTCGCCGTATCCACCTGGATACCCGGGTTGTGCGGATTGGGTCCGGCATTTATTATCCTCAGCCCGGAGACCTGGATATAGTCCTTGTCCGTTATATCGAACAATCCACCCCATTCAGGTACAATGATACTTGCTCCGTCAATGGTCACCGTATCGCCAGGATAGGCAGCGTACACAATATAGTTGCCGGCATTGCCTGAATTCTGAGGCACGACTCTTTCCTGGTAGGTTCCCGCCTTAATATAGACGGTTTCACCTGCAATCAGGGTATCAGCAGCCTTTTGAATTGTCCCCCAGGGCTGAGTTTCGGTGCCCGGATTAGCATCATTACCATTTTTCGCCACGTAATAGGTTGCGCTATAAAGGTTGGGTGTAGCAAAGACAAGCCCGAGAAGAACAGTGGTAGTGCAAAGGATAGTCTTTAAACCTCTCATATGCATAGGCCTCCTTTTTAACAAGAAAAGTGATTGTTTTTAGACACGGTCACTGGCTACAAAATTTTTATTATATCCATCGAAAAAGTGAGGATGTCAAGTTTTTAGTTGAAATTTCTAAAAGCATTTGACTGGCATCCTCATACCGGTTATGTTATCATTTAATGAGTTATTTGCCTACCGGAGGATGCTTATGAAGGATTTGGTGAGATTTGGCGTTTCCATGCCCGAAGAGCTTTTGAAGGAATTTGACCAATACATTGCCCAGAGAAACTATCAAAACCGCTCGGAAGCAATCAGAGATTTAATTCGGGATAAATTAGTTGAAAAAGAATGGTATGAGCTTGGGGAAGGGAACGAAGTGGTGGGGACAATAACGTTTGTTTATAACCATCATAAACGGGAACTGCTGAATGCTCTTTTGGATGTTCAACATAACTATGAGTCTCAGGTTTTGGCCAGTCAACACATCCACCTTGACCACGATCACTGCTTAGAGGTAACCATTGTAAGAGGAAAGACCGAAACCATAAGAGACCTTGCGTACAAAATAAAATCCATGAAGGGCGTGATGCACTGTGCGCTCAGCATGACCACCACAGGCAGAAACATCCCTTAGCCCCTCTTTTGCCTTTCAACGTTTCAGTTGATCTCCTATTGCTCAATCTTTCCGTTATGCATTTTATAAATTTTATTGGTTGTCTTTCCTAATAAGTCTCGGTCATGAGAAATAATGATGTAAGATAACTCAGAATGATGAGTGAGAACGTTAATAATTCGCTCCACCTTATATTCATCAATTCCGGTTGTAGGCTCGTCGAGCAGCAAAACTTTTGGTTTCATTGCCAATATGGTAGCAAGGGATACCAGTTTTTTTTCACCAGCCGAAAGTTTAAAGGTTATCTTACTCTCAAATCCATTGAGGCCTAACATTGCCAAGGTTTCTTTGACGATTGCTTTTGCCTCAGCATGAGTCTTTCTGAGGTTAAGTGGTCCAAAGGCAATATCTTCAGCTACGGTAGGACAAAACAGTTGATCATCCGCGTCCTGGAAAAGCAGGCCAATGTTTTCTCTCACTTCTCGAAAATCTGCTTCAGTACATCTGGGTTTTTTAAGAACCTCTACCTCTCCCTTTAGTGGTTTCTGAAGTCCCATGATGACATGAAAGAGGGTTGTCTTCCCGCTCCCGTTTGCTCCCACAAGGCCTATCCGTTCCCCGGCGGAGAAGGTAAAGTTAAGCTGATTAAGCACCAACTGTTTTGCAGCATACCCGAAACTTATATTTTTCAGATTTATTATGGCATGATTTGTTCCCATGGAAATAACATCAACCCTACAGTAAAAAGGAACAGTACTACTCCCGAAATAACATCGGACCTTTTGAGCTGAAAATGTTCCAGCATCCAAAATTCCCCCTTAAATCCCCGGCAAAGCATGGCCTGATACACTCTCTCGGAACGCTCAAAGCTTTTTATGATTAACATTCCCAGTAAGTAAGCATACGTTTTATAGGTGTGCACGTTGGTTCCCGGTTGAAAGCATCGGATTTTCATGGCATTCGATAATTTATTGTACTCATGGTGAACAACGTGGAGGTAACGATAACAAAAGAAAAATAAATTAACCAGCTTTTCCGGAACGTATAAATGCCTGAGGGCATGCACGAGGGAAAACAGGGAAGAGGTTCCTAAAAGTGCTAAACACGCCATGATAATGGCGTTAGACTTCAAAGTGATGATGAGGGCATAATGGACCCCTTCCGCCGAGAGATTTAAACCTCCTACCGAGAAAAGCGTTTTACTTCCAGGGTAGGTGAAAGGAATAAAAAACCACAAAAAGAATATAAACGAGTTTACCAGTAAAAGACGCAAGGCTACATGTTTTTGTTTTAGCCGGGCGACAATCATTAAAACCATTGAAAAAAATAATGCACAAAAGAGCGCAATCATTTGATCAGTGAGCGCAACAACAATAGAAAATAACATCGCTGTAACTATTTTTATCCGGGGATCAAGACGATGGAATAAAGAATCACCAGAAGAAAATTCTTGGGCAACCAAACCTATACCTCCCTGTGTGGTGAAAAATTCAAAGGTTCCAAGTGGTTCTTTGCTTTTTGGGTAGTGTGCGTAACAATAATTTTTAGATTATATCACATTTTTTAAAAAAATAACACTAGGCAGAAAAAATTATTTTTGTTTCTTATGCATTCGAGATAGTAAGGCAGCATAAAAGTTAGGATATTTGGTTTTTATCCGATCCAGCAACTTTCTGAAGGCGGGACTTTGAGAGGAAAGGATCATGCTGCCCAAGGCAAGAAAAAGAACTCCCTGCAGAATCGGAGTAAAAAGACCGATTATTCCTAAAACGATTAACAGGTAGCCCACCAGTAGTTTAAAAAATTTTTTTATCATCTTCTCATTAAGCAGGATAAAGTGCCCCTCACCTTAATCCTTTTCTCTTGTGGAGAGGGGCTGGGTGAGGGGATGCCGAACCAACTGATCAAAAGAAAGTCAAGAATCAATTGCTCCGAGTAATAAGGGTCTAAGAAATCAAAAAAATGGATGTCAGCAGAAAAGGTTGAAGAGTGGTTATGAGCAACCTCAAAAGAAAGACTGGTCGCGGGCGATGTATCCCAGTACTCTATACAAAAGACGGGCTGCGGTAACCTCAGACCTCACCTCACCAGGAATTGGACGCAGTTCCACAATATCCAAGCCCCTGATCCGCGACCGGGAACTCACCCGATCCACTATGTAATCAGCCATCTTCCAGTCAATCCCTCCGGGTTCAGGATTTCCAACGCCCGGAACCACCGCGGGGTCAAAGCCATCCATGTCAATGGTGAGATAGACTTCCTCTGGAAGCTTTGCTATCAGATCCTCTATGGTTTCCTTGGTCATTTCATGACTAAATACAGTAGTTACCCTTTCTTCTTTTATAAGGTGGAATTCTTCCTGTGAAAGGCTGCGAATTCCAATTTGAAATAAAGGGGCATATGCTAACACCCTGCGCATCACACAGGCATGGCTGTAAGGGTCCTCCTGGTATGAATCCCGAAGGTCAGCGTGGGCATCTATCTGGAGGACACCTATGTGGGGAAAATATTGCTTTACTGCTTTTATTGCTCCGAGAGTAACGGTATGTTCTCCACCTAAGATGACCGGAAGTTTATTTTTTCTTAGATGAAATGACACCTCAGCTTCCACTTGGTTCAGGAATTGTTCCGGGTGCGGGGTAACGCTCATAAAGGGCAGGGTATGAATACCCATCTTGAAAATTTCTTGTTTTAATTTTTCATCGAAAAGCTCGATTTGGTGGGAAGCTTCAAGGATAGCTTCCGGCCCTCGGCCCGTACCCTTTACATAACTGGTGGTTCGTTCGTAGGGAACAGGAAGAACTACCGCCCGGGCATGCTCATAAGTGCTGTATTCCCGGGGAATATCTCCAAATACTAAGGTATTCATTTGAGGATAAACATGGCTGCCGCTAACACGGTAGTCCATCCATTCTTCCGACAAACCGCAGTTTGAGTAATATTTCTGGTTTGGATAATTTTTCCGCTGATCCGATAAATTTCTTTTTTCTCATCCCATGCAGCATCCATGTCAAACTCTACGCCCAGAGACCTTGCTAACATAGATGCGGCTAAGTCTTCAGCATAATCTCCTGCCTCTTCTGCAGTTTCACCAAAAGAATGGTTTTCCGAAAGGTAGCCATAATCATTTTTATTAGTGGGAATAGCCAATCCTGTGGAAGTAGCGATCATCCGGCGATTTTCATTAGATTGGTTTTTGCTCATCACACAAAATGCGATTTCTCCCGGTTTGAATTTTTGTATTCCTTTCTTTTCGGAAATGACTTTACACCCGGGAGGCAAAATGCTTGAAACTTCAACCAGATTAAGGTGGGATATACCCGCGTCTTGAAGAGCCTGTTCAAAACTTGCCAGTCTCTCCCGACTAAATCCTACCCCTTTCGTTAAAAAAAGTTCTTTGGGAACAAAGTCTGCCATTTTTTCACACCTCCCAATTGCTAAAGGTAACTATCCGGTGGTTAGTTATCCATAAACAAAGGAATCTATAATTAAAATATTATTTTTTTAAAAGCAATCACTTTTTGCGTCAGGTGATAATATTCTTCGCCCAAGGAACGAAACCGATTGAGCACTATAAAAAGTGAGGTTTTACTCAGTTGTGGAACTTTTTATGTGGGTGCAGGTCAAACATTATCAAGAGACTACGGGGAATTAAGGTCTTGACTTCACGTTAAATCTCATTAATTATATAATAAAATTTTGCGTTATCATAAGTTCACGGAGAGAGGTGACGCTATGTTTTTCGATCCGTTATATCTTTTGCTTATGGCTCCTGCCTTACTTATTTCTATTGGAGCCCAGATCTGGGTTAAAAGTGCTTTTGCAAAATATTCCAGCGTAGCGAGCCAAAGCGGTTATTCCGGAGCTCAGGCGGCGTCTACTATTTTAAAAAGAAATGGCATTACTGATGTTACCATTGAAGAAGCCACAGGATTTTTAAGCGATCATTACGATCCCACTTCCAAAACGTTACGCCTTTCCCCCGATGTCTATCACAGTACTTCTCTGGCATCATTAGGGATCGCCGCTCATGAAGCCGGACATGCCCTGCAACACACCCAGGGATATGCCCCCCTCCAAATACGTTCTTTGTTGGTGCCGACGACAAGTATTGGATCGAATTTAGCGTGGCCGCTGCTTATTATTGGATTTCTTCTTCATTCAGCCATGCTGGTGCAAATGGGGATAATATTTTTCGCCGGAGTGGTTCTTTTTCAACTGGTTACTCTCCCGGTTGAGTTTAATGCCAGCTATCGGGCTTTGGGAGCCTTAAGGAGTACCGGGTTAGTAAATGAGTATGAAATTGAAGGGTCTCGCAAGGTACTAACAGCAGCTTCCATGACCTATATTGCTGCTGCCGCAACCGCGATCATGCAATTGATCTACTTCTTAATGAGGGCTGGGTTTCTGGGAAGAAGTGATGATGAATGAGATCTTTACTAATCTTTAGGGAGGATAAAAACAAAATTCGAGCCATCTGGTTTTGGTTCATACCAGATCTTTCCCCTATGCCGTTCGATTATTTCTTTACAAAAAAACAAGCCTAAGCCAGACCCTTTGACATTTTTAGTCTCCTCCCCATCAATTCGCGAAAACCTTTGAAAAAGTTTTTCCTGCTCTGAGGAATCAAGAGGGCGCCCCGTATTGAAAACATTGAAGCGATAATGGTCTTCCCAATCTTCAAATCCAAAGGCCATGGTGCACCCTGGTCCTCCATATTTTCCTGCATTACTGAAGAGATTTCGGTAAACGGACAGGAGCCAGATCCGATCGGCAGTGAAGGTAATCCTCCCGGCAGGAATTCCTCCCATGGATTCATCAATGGTAATACTATGTTGGGCAAAAACCTCGGAGAATTCTTCCAAAAGAGGGTCAATAATATCCATCCTGTAGTCCAAAAGTTCTTTCTTAATTTCAATGTAGCCAGAGATAAGACTCGTTTCTCCCAGATAGGTCTCCAGGTTTAAATAGAGGCTTTGAGTTTTTTTATAGAGACCTCTGAGTACTTCTTTTACCTGAGGAGTTAGTTTTCCATAGAGTTCTTTTTCTAAGACCTTTAATCCCACTGCAATGTTGTTTAATGGCCCTCTAATATCGTGGGAAGCAATGGAGAGCATGTCGAGGATGTGCTGATTCAGGCGCTTGTTGTAGTCCAGCATATATAAAAGGTGGATTCCCATACCGAGACGACGACAATATTTTTCTAAAAAAAATATCGTTCCGTCATCAAGGGGGCGAGGACCTTTAATTTCGAGCGCGCCGATGATAACCTTAGGGTTAGAAGGGTATTTGATTTCATTTCTAATGGTTTCTTTCCCCCGAATTGGGAAAATGGCTGCGGTTTTTTCGTGGGAAGGGGCTATTATTGTATCTTCCTGGAGGATACTTTCCTTAAAATGTTCCGGGACACTCTTTTCATGGTGTAAATCCCATAAAAAAGTATTGATTACTTTTTGCTCAGTATTTTTCTCTTCTTCAAGATAATAGACACATGATTCATACCCGTAATTTTCTAAGAGGATTGCCTTGGAAAAGTAATCGCTTTCCTCTTTGGTATCGCTTTCACGAATAAGCTCTTGCAAAATATTGAGAACTTCTGCCTTGGAAAAATGTCCATTATCACGTTTCCCAAATTCATAACGTTCGAAGTCAGTAATCTTTTCCCGGACCCGATTCTGAAAATAACTGAATTTATCTTCCATAAGGTGAGTATATTTGAAAGATTGCCCCGACTCCTTCCGGGGAACAAGAATCTTATATCACATTTATTTCCCAAGCGACCCGCAGGCGGTAGCTTGGAAAGAATTCTATCGCAAATCGGAAAAATTTTCAATTATTTCTTACAGTAGGGGTAGGAAGATTTATTAGCCTATGATTTTTCACTAACATTAGATGATTGGTGTGGATTTTCTTCAGTTTTCTTACTTCTTCTGGCAATTTCGGTGACAATAAAAAGAACACAGAAAAAACCACCCAGTACCAGAAAAAGAATCCAATTTTCGGTAACCAGCTTTACAAAATTATTAACCATGACTTTACCTCCTTTTTCAAGGGCCTTTAGCTGCCGAGAAAGTTATTGAGCAGTTAAAAAGACAGGACTCCAAGTGAGCTTGTTTTATTCTAATGATTTTTTGCTCTCTTCAGCGGCTTGGAGTATTTTCTTTTTCTTCTCCCCTCTTCTATGAATTTCGGTAACGATAAAAAGAAAAAGTATAACACCAACAACCATCACAAAGAGAGGCCATTTGTCTTTAAGGACTACCCATGCACTATACTCCTCCACAATATTCACCTCCTTTCAAAGCTCATTCATTTGTTGAGAAAGTTAAGGGGCATTTAAAAATCCGGGTACCCGTTAGCTTTTTTCTTCCATCATTTTTTTACTTTCGTGAGACTGGGTCTTCTCCTTTTTTTTCTCACTTCTTCTGGCAATTTCTGTGATTATGTAGAGAAAAGTACCAGCAACTCCCAATATGACGAGGAAAAGCCAACTTTCTTTAAGTAATTCAACCATGACGTAACCTCCTTTCTAAAAAAGTAAGTTGATTAAGAACTTGCCGGTTCGTTTGTGTCCATAGATAATGAACGGCAAAAGAAAAGGCCGCAACCTGACACTGCAGATAGCGGCCCGACTACCTTCTATGTTTTTAACCTCTAAAGAAAGTTTTTTACACTCTCTTTAGACCCGGAAAGTTAGCTCTTAAATTTTATTCTTTTCTTTGGAACCTGAACGTAATTGCTTAGTTCACCTTTCGACAAAGGTTTTTATTATTCTCATTTGTGTCCATAGTTAATGAACAGCAAAAGAAAAGGCCGCTACCCGACAGTGCAGATAGCGGCCCGACTACCTTTTATGTTTAACCTCTAAAAAAAGTTTTTTACACTCTCTTTAGACCCAAGAAAAAATATTAAATTGTATGGCTATAAGTATGACTCTAATTTATTCCATAGCCTACCATTTGTCAAGAATTTTTTTGTCGTAAAGGCCAGGAGGTGAAGATAGAGTGATGAGAGAAAGGAGACAGAGTAAAGTTTTGCTTGAAATCAATGAATTTCTATGGTTACAATGCGCAGATTTCTGCATGGCCATTGATACTGAAATCAGGATAAGAGGAGTACAATAAGGTATGGGGAAAAGAGCTACCACTGCTACGTTAGCCATCACTTGTCTCTGTTTTTCGCTCCTGATTTTCTTATGGGTGGATAACGCCTGGTCCACCCCTCAGCCTTCGCAGGGCCCACTCCAAATAGATAAATCGTGCCCCCCAACCACCAAAGCCCCTGAGGAACACGATGTGGGAAAGGAAACAGGAAAAACCCTTCCCCTCTGGTCAGTTATTCCTTTTGTGGGGATTCTATTGTCCATTGCGCTCTTTCCTTTACTGGCACCGGTTTTCTGGCACCACCACTACCCGAAGGTCTCGCTCTTCTGGGCGCTTATCCTCGCTCTTCCCTTTGCCTATGCGTACAAGGGAGTCGCACTGCACCAGATATTACATATCTACCTTATTGACTATTTCCCCTTTATTATTTTGCTTTGGTCCTTATTTACCATAGCGGGTGGTATTGTCGTGCGAGGCAACTTACAGGGAACGCCCCTGGTAAATACCGTTCTTTTACTGATCGGGACATTTTTTGCTTCCTGGGTCGGAACCACCGGAGCCGCTATGATCATGATTCGCCCCGTATTGCGTGCTAATGCTTTGCGGAAGAAAAAAGCGCACATTGTTTGTTTTTTTATTTTTTTGGTTGCCAATATTGGTGGTTCGCTCACCCCGGTAGGGGATCCTCCTCTTTTTCTCGGTTTCCTCCATGGGGTTCCGTTTTTTTGGACATTTTGTCTCTTACCCCACATGCTGCTTGTCAGTTTATTATTATTAATTTTATTCTTTTTTGTTGACCGCTTTTATTACCAAAGGGAAAAGCATACCGAAGGGATACCCCAAAATGAAGAAAAGGGACCTATCCGGGTCGAAGGCTGGCATAACTTCTTCTTTCTAGGTGGCGTTGTTGGTTCGGTTTTGATAAGTGGCATTGTGAAGTTGAGTGAGATAAATGTCCTGGGTATCCTGATAGCCAAACAAAACCTCCTGCGCGATTGTTTGATCATTGTAATGGGCGCTTTTTCCTTGCTGACTACCAGGAAATCCTTGCGTGAAGCCAATGAATTTAGCTGGGGTCCCATTAAGGAAGTGGCGTATCTTTTTGCGGGGATTTTTATGACCATTATCCCGGCCTTAGCGATCCTGAAGGCTGGGAGTGAAGGTGCGCTTGCTTTTCTCCTCAGTGCGGTCAATCAACCTTACCATTATTTCTGGTTGTCCGGAGGTCTTTCTTCTTTTTTGGATAATGCTCCCACCTATCTGACCTTTTTTAATTCTGCCTTAGGGAAATTAGAGATACCAGAAGTAATGGTGAAACATGCACTGGGATATGTGGCGTGTTTTAATGCTCATCCTGAGTTTATTTCGTATTTAAAAGCCATATCCGCGGGGTCGGTGTTCATGG
>JAZDOO010000286.1:0-26878 GCA_043798555.1 Pseudomonadota bacterium
AAAACTGCTAACCAACGGACATGTTCGGTATAGAACACCTTTTCCAGAACCTTTTTGGTCGGCTCGGTGTAAAGAATCAGCAAGACACCCAGAGCGATCCATAGGATGGCAATCAGGTTAAGGGCTATCAGCATCTCTTCCACCTTATATTAAACATTCTTTATTTGCTCTAATATTTTTCTTTCATATAGATAGTTCTAATGGGAAACGGAATCTCGATCCCTTCCTCTTTATAGCGGTGATGGAGTCTTTTTACGAACTCATGTTTAATAAGATATTGATCCACAAATTCTTTCGCACGAAGAATAACGGTAAAGTTAATGCTGAAGTCAGCAACGGTATGGTAGCGAATGAAAGGCTGAAATTCTGCCACACCACCCTGAACCTCCCTCATTACTTCTTTTCCCACCTCAATAGTTACCTGTTCCACTTTTTCAAGGTCACTATCATAACTCACCCCAACCTGAATGAGTACCGCCATTTCTCTTTCAGGAAGGTAATAGTTAGTAACAATGGCCGAAGCTAATTTCGAGTTTGGAATAATGATCATGTTATTAGGGAGAGCTCTAATGGCAGTATTTCTCCAGGTTATATCCACAACGTACCCTTCTTCGCCCGTATCGAGTTTTACATAGTCACCAGGCCCTAATTGCCTTGAGGCGATAACATGAATTCCCGCAAAAAGATTGGAAAGGGTATCTTGCAGGGCAAGAGCAACAGCAAGGCCACCAACTCCCAAGGCGGTGAGAACAGGAGTAATCGAAATTCCGAGGGACTGCAGTGAGATAAGAATACCTATAAGGAGAACCAAGACCTTTGTAAGATTTGAAAAAATTGTAGTGGAAACGAAAATCCCGCCCACACGTTCACTATAGAGATTTATCAGGCCCACCGATGTTCGCGCCAAAACCCAGGTAACTGAAAGGATAACAATAACCATCAGAATCCGCTGAATAAGACTCAAAATAGATGGGTTAATTGGTATGCTAAGGGCCGCTCCGTATAACCCGGCGATAACAAACCAGAGAATTGGCATTCCCTTGAGGCTATTGATAATGACCTCGTCGGCTTTCCATCGGGTTTTGGCGGCTATTTTTTTTATCTCTTTGAGGATAATCTTCTGGGATATCGCCCCCAAAAGAAACCCTCCCAATATAAATACTAAGGGGTAAATAAGCTGCTTCATTGTTGAAAAACCCTCGATCATAGTCTTTACCTTAGTAAGGAATTAGCGGTGAGTAGTAACAGAGAGCGCTCCACACTATAATTTTTTTACCTTTCTGAATTTTAGCTCCGCCATGTTTTGTACCTTACACCCTCCTCAGGGTTAAACCTCCAGTGATCTCACAGGTGGCTTATATCATCTTTCTGATTTTCACCTTTCAGGTGTTTCTCGAGATATTCCTTCGCAATATCCCTTCCTCCAAGCCCGAACGATATGGCAAGAGCAAGGACAATCCCCCCAAAAATGATAGTGAAGGCGATAATTACTGTATCCCGGCCGATCCCCAGTTGCTCCAAAGCCATAGTGGCGCAAAGCATGAATACGGTAAGCTTTACAAATTTTCCAATCATTCCGGAAATCCTAAGCCCCGCATTCACCGAAGCTATCAGTGCCGCCCTTCCGAAGAAATTGCCCAATAGATAACCGAAAAACAATATTATGATAGCAATAAAGATATTAGGGAGATAAAGCAAAAACTGTTCTAAGAGTCTTTCCACCGCCGGAGTTCGAAGGGTTTGCATAGAAATAATTGCAAAGATGATAATGATAATCCATCCGATTAGTTTAGAAAGCAAATCAGATGCGGCGTCTGTAATGCCCCCTTTTCTCAGCAGCTCAACCAAACCGGTTCTTTCCAGAAACTTGTCGATAGACAATGCTTTAAAAAGTCTTGAAAAAATAACTCTTATTACCACTGCCAGTATAATCCCAGCCAACAAAATTAAAATAGAGATCAAAAAATTGGGCAAAAACAGAAGAATCTTGTCGAAGAAACTTTCTAAAGGTCCCATGATTACTTTTTCAAAAATATTCATATCTTCACCCCCCTTTCGTTATCGCCAGTTTACAATGAGAAAATACCTTTTTTCCTCATAAATCTTACATAACTTTTCTATCTTTCTTTCCACTTCCTCAGCATTGCTCTCCCAAGCCTCTAAAACAAAGGAAGCCGTTCTCCCAATATAAAGCGGGGTAAGGGATCTCAGAAGATGTTCTCGGTTAATGATTTTCTTGTGGGCTACCAGGGCAAAGCTGTATATAATCTCAACCCATATTTCGTCGGGAATATGGAACCTATCTCTGGGCAATTCTACTGCTTTGCCGAAATAATCGGTGATATCCCGGGAGAGAAACCCTTTCCATATGGTCATCAATTCTTTGACCCCCAGCCTGAACCTGTCAATCATCCTATCAATATTGACTGAAATCGGTTCAAGACCGACAGTATATTCAAAACCGAAATTTGGCACACTTTCAGATCCTTTTACCGTCTTCCAGACGTTCGCATATTCTTCCATCAAGTCAAAGGTTGATCCGAGAACCTGATTAAGCATGGCGCTCAGATCCGCTCCCGGATCTTTGGCATCGTGAATCTTAGCGCCTAGAAATGCCTGGCAAACTTTAAAATTATTGGCTAGAGCGGTAGTTGTCATCCATATATCGATGCCATACCTTGCCACATCGGATTCCCAGATATCTTTGGAAAGATAGAACCTGGCGAGTTCGCCGGAAAATCCAAAGTCTCCCCCTATGGGTTGTCTTACCCGCTTGCCGTACAATGCCCTGGTTATTGGATAGATTATACTATTGGTAATGGTCCCATCGTATTTATGGCGGTGATAAAGTGGTAGAACATAGTCAAGTCCGTCCTCTAAGACCGGTTTGATGAGAAGCTCTATCCATTCCGGGGTTATGCTCCTTAGATCAGAGTCAACTACCGCGCAAGCTTTTGCGTGAAGAGCATCAGCGATTTCAAAAATTGTCCTGAACGCACTTCCTTTTCCGGGAATCCCATGATAGGGGGTAGTGATCTTAAAAAAAGTCTCTACCGGGTGGTGAAGATGAATAGCTTGGTAATCCCCTATCGTGGTGTTTTGGAATATTTCCATGGTACCATCAGTTGAGCCCCCGTCGGAATTGACAACCACTCCCTTTTTATCTGGGAAATATTTTGACAGACCAGCATTTACCGCCCTCACCACATGTCCTATGGTCCGGGCATTGTTGTAACTCGGAATTCCGATAATTATTTCTGCCTCTTGAATTTCATTGATTTTTTCCTGAATTTCTTTCTGAAGGACAACACTGTTCAGTAAAATCACCCCTTTCATCCGCAGTAAAAGGTTTACGAACCAATCGAGTTTGTTGAAACTATTTTATGACAGCCTTACCAACCTCTTTCCCAAAAACAACGAGCAGTCTATTTCTCCCATTTAAAAAATAGAATGCCCAGAGGTGGGAGAGTCAAAGTGAGAGAATAATACTTGCCGTGAAAAGGGACCGGGGTAGCCTCAATCCCTCCCAGATTACCGTGTCCGCTTCCTCCATACTCCTTCGCATCACTGTTCAGCACTTCTTTCCAATAGCCCCCCAAGGGAACCCCGATTCGATAATTATAACACGGGACCGGGGTAAAATTACCTACCACCAGAATTCTATCCTCCTTTGACCGTCCTTTTCGCAAAAAACTTATAATACTTTTCTCCCAGTCACTTACGTCAATCCATTCAAAGCCATCCCGGTCAAAGTCGAGCTCATACAGTGCTGGCTCCCCTCGATAAAAAATGTGCAAATGTTTCATCCATTGCTGAATCCCTTGGTGGGAGGAAACGTCAAGCGCGTGCCAGTCCAAACTGTCTTCATGAACCCATTCTCTCCGCTGCCCGAACTCACCTCCCATAAAGAGAAGCTTTTTCCCGGGATGAGCATAAAAGTACCCTAAAAGAAGGCGTAGATTAGCAAACTTCTGCCAATCATCCCCCGGCAGCTTGTTGAGTAGAGAACCCTTCCCGTATACCACCTCATCGTGAGAAAGGGAAAGAATAAAGTTCTCAAAAAAGGCATACAAAATGCTGAAGGTAAGCTGGTTATGATGATACTTGCGAAATATGGAATCCATGGAAAAATATTGTAGGGTATCATGCATCCATCCCATATTCCATTTCATCCCAAAGCCGAGACCTCCCACGTAGTTTGGCCGTGAGACCATAGGCCAGGCGGTTGATTCCTCAGCAATGGTCTGCACATCAGGATAACTTCTATATACCTCTTCATTGAGCCGTCTTAAAAGGGCGATGGCTTCTAAGTTTTCCCTTCCGCCATACTGATTAGGAATCCATTCCCCCTCGTTTCTTGAATAGTCAAGGTATAACATCGAGGCGACCGCATCAATCCGAATGCCATCAACATGATATTTGTCCAACCAGAAAAGAGCGCTGCTGATGAGAAATGCCTGCACTTCATGTCGGCCATAGTTAAAAATATAGGTTTTCCAGTCGGGGTGGAACCCTTTTTTTGAATCCGCATGCTCATAAAGACAGGACCCGTCAAAATAGACCAGCCCATGTTCATCATCAGGAAAATGGGAAGGGACCCAGTCGAGGATTACTCCGATGCCATACTGGTGTAAGCGGTCAATGAGGTACATGAAGTCCTGCGGCGTACCGTACCTGCTGGTGGGAGCAAAAAAGCCGACGGTCTGATAACCCCAGGATCCATAAAAAGGGTGCTCCATCACCGGCATAAACTCAACATGCGTGAACCCCATATCCTTTACATAATCGGGAAGATACTGAGCCATTTCCCGGTAGGTGAGGGGCCGGTTATTTTCTTCGGGAACCCTTCGCCACGATCCGATATGAACCTCATAAACTGAAACAGGCGCATCCAGTGCATTATTTCGGTGGCGGTTTTTCATCCACTCGCTATCGTTCCACTCATAGCTTAAATCCCACACCACTGAAGCAGTCTTAGGGGGAACTTCCCACCAAAAGGCAAACGGATCCCCTTTATCAACCTCATAATTGTCATGCCTGGAAAAAATATGATATTTATAGGCAGAGCCCGGGCCAAGTCCGGGAATAAACCCTTCCCAAATCCCTGAGCCATCTTCCCGGACCCTCAGAGGATGGGATTCCTTATCCCATCCATTGAAATCACCAATAACTGATACCTTTTCTCCATTAGGAGCCCACACGGCAAAGTGCACTCCCTGCTCTCCACCCGCCGTAGTGAGATGGGCGCCCAGTTTTTCATGGAGTCGGAACTGACTACCTTCTTTGAAGAGGTAGATATCATGGTCAGTCAAAAGGCTAAAATCGTAGATGACCTTAACTTCATTGTTTCTAAGATTACTTGACATCTTTCCTCCTTACATCTCAGATTTTTTTAGGATCTCCTTTATCCCTTTGATCGGGATAATAACCCAATCTGGCCGATTGTTTATCTCATATCCGAGCTCGTATACTGCCTTTTCCAACAGAAAAGCATCCAGGAGTGTTTCCAGTTCCTCCCTTTCATCTGGCATAAAGGGAGCTTTATCTACCGCCTGCAAGTAAAAATTCAAGAAAATACCACTCACGGTTCTATGCCATACCTCGGTCCATGGACTAAGGATCGTCACATCTTCAGGTCTTACGGAAGCATGTTTCAGTAATGCACTACAAATGGCGTAGTGAAAAGAACGGATCATGCCAGCAATGTCCCTCACCGGAGACCTTTTCAGCCTCCTTTCACTTAAGGTCCTTGCTGGCTCACCTTCAAAGTCAATAATGACAAAATCATTGCCCGTAAAAAGCACCTGACCAAGATGATAGTCTCCATGATACCGTATCTTCAGGGAGGTAAATTTTTTCTTCACTATCTTATGAAAACTATCGAGAATCCCCTGTTCACAGGAAAGGATCTCCAGGGCCTCCGGTCTTACTTCTTCAGAAATCCTTTTGGTATTGTCTCGCAAAAGCTGCAAGACTCTCATCGTCAGGTTCCTCATGGACTGATATACTGACCTCTGATAAAGAAGAGAAAAAGGCTCCGGAGCAAAATCCTGATCTTCAGCATTAGATGAAAGCGCAATATGCATCTCACCGGTCCTTTTACCTAACAAGGAAACCATTTCCAGGTAAAATCCACTGATAAGTTCAAGAAAAATTGAAGGAATAGTCTGAAAATTTATATCGAACAAGGGAGGGAGGGCAGACATAATTTCCTTTATATTCGTAGAGCTTGAGAGTACTCTCTCCCAATAATGACTGATAGCATCGAGGGTAAAACTCCAGGCATCACCCTGGTTGGGAACAAATCCCTGCAGATGACCAACAATGACCGGAGCAATCCCTGGGCCTCGGTATTCAATTAAGCCGGCAAAGGGTGGAGTATGGGGAAAGCCTCCTCTTTCGGTGAGAAATCTATTTATTTCCGCATCCGGGTTAATGCCCTCTTCCAGATGCCGGTAGAGCTTAAGGATAAGGTCATTTCCATATATGACTGAGGTATTACTCTGCTCGGCCTTCATGACCTGGGATCCTTCCTCCGGAAGTCCAGGGCCTTCAAATCGTTTAAGAAACTTACCCGGCAAGGCCATTAATTGGCCTTTTGATCCCCTCAGGCTCCCTCTCCTGGCAATCATCCTAAGGATGCTTTTTCGGAATTCTTCGGAGTAAGCTGCCTCATGGAGAATTCCGTTAGCATCCCCTATTTTCAAGATTGCTAAGATCACACTCGGGTTATTTTCAATGATCTTGTCTGCCTCCTCTCCAAAGGAGCAAGCAAGGGGAAGGAGATAGATTTCAGGTGCGCCTTCCAAGTATTTGACTTTTAAAAAAAGAATATGGGCGATTGTGCAATTTTTCTCCAAAGGTAGGTCTTCTATTATGGTAACCTCTCTTATTTTTCTGCCTTTGCCACCGAACCATCGGCACCCTTTTATGTAAGAGGGCAAGAGTTCTTCTTCTAATTTTTCTTTTAACCTATTTTGGAAAACCTCTTCCCACTTTTTCTCCACATCTAACTGAGGTATCAGTCTCATGAAGTCGTCAGCGCGAATATATTCTTCCTCCTTTTTGAATACAAACCAGAAATAATCATGAAAACCGAGGGTGAGAACATAGGGTAATTGACTTGTGGGAGGGAACCGGTTTTGTCCAAATACCTCTTCCATCGAAAACCCATCATATTTGGAAAGATCGAGCGCAACTACCTGGGAAAATCTCGACAGGTTTATCACTATCAAGACAACCTCATCCAGATACTGCCGGGTGAAGGCAAGCACTTTGGGATTATCAGAATTAACGAACTCTATTTCTCCCCGGCCAAAGGCCTTGAAGCGCTTGCGCATCCCAGTCACCCGCTTCATCCACCAGAGAAAGGAAGAAGGATTTTTTCCCTGATTTTCCACATTCAGTGCTTCATAATGATATTCCGGGTCAATAATCACTGGTAAATAGAGCCTCTGGGGGTTGACTCTGGAAAAACCCGCGTTTCGATCCGAACACCATTGCATAGGGGTTCGAACCCCATTGCGGTCACCCAGGTAGTAGTTATCTCCCATGCCGATCTCATCACCGTAATAGATGATCGGGGTGCCGGGAAGGGAAAAAAGGAGTATGTTCATGAGTTCGATCCTTCTCCGGTTATTTCCCATAAGCGGAGCAAGTCTGCGTCGGATTCCAAGGTTTACCCTTGCCTTAGGGTCCCGTGCGTAGACTTTATACATATAGTCTCTTTCTTCATCAGTTACCATCTCCAGCGTAAGCTCGTCATGGTTTCTCAAGAACATCGCCCATTGACATAAATCAGGAATGCGGGGAGTCTGTCGGAGAATATCAATAATGGGGAAGCGGTCTTCCATCTGAAGAGCCATGAATATTCGGGGCATTACCGGAAAATGGAAAGCCATCTGGCACTCATCACCGTTGCCAAAATAGGCAACCGCATCTTCGGGCCATTGGTTTGCTTCGGCAAGAAGCATCTTGCTTTTGAATTTTTTTTCAATATGGCTCCTCAGTTTCTTTAAGAACAGATGGGTCTCCGGAAGATTTTCACAGTTTGTACCTTCCCGCTCATAAAGATAAGGAACCGCGTCCAGCCGCATCCCGTCTACCCCCATCTCAAACCAGAAATCAATGGCCCGGATAAGCTCTTTCTGTACCTGCGCGCTATCAAAGTTCAAATCGGGTTGGTGGGAATAAAACCTATGCCAGTAGTAGGCCTTGGCCACTGGATCCCAGGACCAATTAGATGATTCAAAATCGGCAAAGATTATCCGAGCATCAGTATATTTCTCCGGCGTCTCACTCCAGACATAAAAGTTGCGCCAAACCGAACCTGGTTTTGCCTTTCTGGCTCGCTGAAACCAAGGGTGCTGGTCAGAAGTATGATTTAAGACTAACTCAGTAATCACCTTAAGGCTTCGGCGGTGGGCTTCCCGCAAGAATTCCTTGAAATCCTTCAATGTTCCGTACTCAGGGTGGATGGTTAAATAATCAGCAATATCATACCCATCGTCTCTAAGGGGAGAGGGATAAAAGGGGAGTAACCATATTGCGGTGATTCCGAGGTTTTCCATGTAGTCAAGTTTCCTTATCAGTCCCTGAAAATCGCCTATCCCATCATCATTACTGTCGAAGAATGTCTTGACATGCAATTGATAAATAATGGCGTCTTTAAACCATAGAGGATCGTCTTTCATAAAAATATCTTTTGAAGACATTTTCTCTTCTCCTACATAAAGTAGTCAAAATCCCTTTCTCGCTTCAATTTCCTTCTCACCCGGAAAATTTTTGCGGGAAGTACTTGAGGATTAAGTTCCACGTAATTTCTTTCGCCCTGCCAAATAAATTTGTCATCACTCAGCAGATCATGAACCATGTAGGGTTGTGCAGGATCTACTCCTAATTCGTTAATGGGCACTTTTACCCATCCGGACTGAGTATGAAACGGGTCAATATTGACCACAACAAGTATTATGTTGGAAAAGTCCTCTGTTACCTTTGCGTAAAAAAGGAGATAGTCATTATCCACTTCGTAAAATTTAACATTCCCTGTGGTCTGAAGGGCAGGGTTTTCTCTCCTTATCCTGTTTACCCTTGATATGAAATCTCTAAGGTTACCTTGTTGTTCCCAGTCCCATTGTCTTATCTCATATTTTTCAGAATTCAGATACTCCTCTCTTTCCGGAAGTGCCTCATTAAAACATAGTACAAAGGCTGGCCCAAAGATACCATAGTTGGATGAGAGTGTTGCAGCGAGTATAAGCCTCATAATGAAGGCTGGTCTACCACCATATTGTAAATGCTCTGGAAGAATATCCGGGGTATTAGGCCAGAAGTTAGGTCTCAAATATTCCCTAACCTCAGTCTGAGTAAGTTCATTGATGTATTGCATAATTTCCCATTTTGTATTTCTCCAGGTAAAGTATGTATAAGACTGTGTAAAACCGACTTTTGCAAGGCGATACATCACCTTCGGTCTTGTAAATGCCTCTGAAAGGAAAATAATATCAGGATAATCCCTCTTGATTTCTTTTACAAGCCATTCCCAGAAGGCAAAAGGCTTTGTGTGTGGATTGTCCACCCTAAATATTCGTACCCCCTTTTCGATCCAGAAGATGACTATGCTCTTAAGTTCATCCCATAGGTCTTGCCAGTAATCTGTCTCGAAGTTCAAAGGGATAATATCTTCATATTTTTTTGGGGGATTTTCAGCGTATTGGATTGTACGATCAGGACGCCATCTGAACCACTCCCGGTGTTCTTTGATATAGGGATGGTCAGGAGAAAACTGGTAGGCAAGATCCATTGCGATGTCTATCCCATATTCTTTTGCCTTATCTATCAACCTCATAAAATCCTCTATAGTTCCAAGATCAGGATGTACTGCCTTATGCCCCCCCTCTTCTGACCCTATAGCCCATGGACTTCCGACATCATCAGGGTCAGCTATGAGTATGTTGTTTTTTCCCTTACGGTTAGTTTTACCTATTGGATGGATAGGGGGAAAATATAAAACATCAAAACCCATCCTTGCTATCTCAGGGAGGATTACCTCACAATCTTTAAATGTCCCATGTCCACCGGGCTGGGAAGTACATGACCTTGGAAAAATTTCAAACCATGAACTGAAAAGGGCCTTCCTTCTGTTTACAACTACGGTGAGTTCTTTTTCATACTTTGCAGCAAGGCGTCTATCTGGATATCTATCTATTAAATCACTTAGTTCTTTACTTAGGGCAAGAGAAACAGACTTTTCTATATCCACTTCATTTTTTAAAACGTCGATAAATTCTATAAGTCTTTTTTTATCACTCTTTAGAGCCCCTTTTTTTGCCTCTTCGATATATTTAACCCCGATGAGGACATCAACGCTAACATCTTGACCTGCATCAAATTTCTTTTTCAAATCCTTTTGCCAGGTCCTAAAATAGTCAACCCAACCCACAGGTGTGTAATAGTAAATTCCGAGTTCCTCAACTATAAACTCACCTTTCCACCTGTCATTTTCGATAAACCTCATGGGAACCTCTTTCCATTTACTATCAACTGGTCCTTTGTATAAAAGCCTTGCTGAGACTGAATCATGCCCATCTGCAAATATATCAGCCTTTACAACAACCTTTTCACCAACTACCCTCTTGATGGGAAACTGACCACCATCAATCTCAGGCTCTACATGCTCTATAACGATTCTTTTTCTTCCGTCTTCTATCATGTTAATACCATTAATGTAGATTTATTATTTAAAAGAGATTCCTTCTTGTAGTCTTTTAAGTATAGAATTTTATTAGAAATCCGATGAAAAATAAAAAATATGGTTATTATAATAAAAAATGACTTTCAAAGCAATTTGGCCAATGAATAACTGTTTAAGTTGCTGCTCTGTGTAAAATTCTTTAGGTGCAAAATAATTTACGAAGCAATGTTTTTCCTCAACATCTCGGAAAGAACAACAAACCGTTTGTCTGAGAGCATCTCCTCAAGTGTTAGAGGTGTCTTCTGCATCCAATTTGGATATGAATCGACTGTGCCTGGCATGTTCTGCTGATTCAAAGTGCCGATGATGTCATCAAGGCTCACAAGCAGTAGTTTGCAGGGAGTTTTAGCAAGATACTGATATATGGCAAGGCATAGTTCTGGAGTCATATGGGAAATCATTTTTGGCTCTGATAGGTAGTCATCAGATATAATGCCATGAGATTTAAGGGTGAAGAGGATAAGTTTTTTGTCCCTCTTTCTCTCATTAAATTGTTCTCGCCGCAGGTTGTCATCTGGATACATACCCAGTTGTTTTTTTATCTTCAAGTCCTGGCCTGCCCAGTAACCATATATTGTTGGCAGGTCGTGGGTTGTTACTGCACATAATGCCATCTCTGGGTACCCCTCAGGTGGTACAAATGAAGGTTCAGGATAATTCCTTTCAAAGTAAAAAAGTTTATATGAAAGCATCTGGAACCTCTTGAGTGTTTCTCTAACATTCTCTCCCACAGTACCAAGGTCTTCTGCAATCACCATTGTCCTGTTCCGCACACTTTCCAGCGCAATGATTCGGAGAAGGTCCTCTGACGGGCACCATACATACGCACCCTCTTTAGGGGATGTCCCATAGGGTATCCAAAAAAGCCTGAATAAGCCAGGTGCATGGTCTATTCTCAATGCACCACCGTATTTCATATTTTTTCTTATTGTCTGGATGAACAATTCATACCCCTTATCCTTCAATCTCTCAGGAATCATGGGGGGAAAACCCCAGTTCTGGCCATTTGGATTGAAATCATCAGGAGGAGACCCTACATCAGCCTCTCCAATAACACCTCCATAATTCCATACATCACTACCTCCACCAACAGATCCAATGGCAAGGTCATGGTAAAGACCTACAACCATTCCAAGACCCCTGGCCAGTTTCTCTGTTTCTCTGAGCTGTTCATCAATGAGCCATTGAGTATATTTAAAAAAGAGTGTTTCCATTTCATGTGTCTTTCTGAACTCCTGAACCGCAACATTCGATGGACTGTGATATTCCTCAGGCCATTGATGCCAAGTATATACGTTGTGCACCTTCTTCATGTGTTCCCAAAGCGTCAAAAAAAGGATAAAGGACTCAAGGACGGTGCCTTCTTCTGAGATATACCTTTTGAAATCATTGCCTCGTGTAGTACCATGAGTATATTGCCTTTCATAGAAGAGATCAAAGGCATGTCGCAATATCTTTTCCTGCACTAATGCTATCTTTTCGTAATCAATTAACTTTCCTTTTTTAAGCTTGTTAAGCTCCTTTTTGAAAGACACGGATTTAATGATTGCCTGTGCATCCTTAGATTCTGAAACTTCAGGGGTGTTTTCAACATCTAAATAAATGAAATTTTTATACAACCTGCTCAAGGGAAAATACGGACTGATACCGAAAGGTTTTGTGTTTGGGATTGCATGGATTGGGTTAATTCCCACGAAGCCACCTCCTAAATCAGCTACCCACCTGATAATCTCTTTGAGATCAGTAAAATCGCCTATGCCCCAGTTTCTGGATGACTGGATTGAATAAAGGTTAACGGAGAGACCCCATGTTCTTCCATCCCGTAATTCAGATGGTATATAACAGGTATCCGGGGTTACTATGACTTTAGACGTTTTATATAAAATGTTCGTTCCTCCCGTGAAAATGTTTTCCGGATGCTTACACTCCACGTGAATTATGTAATACCCTATATCTCTGCGTCCCATATCCAAGAGGTTTATCTTTATATATCTTATCCCATTTATCCATTGCTGTTCCGATACAGTTATGGCTTCCCCTATAATCATAAACTCATTTCTTTTTCCATTTTCATCTTCTATGGACCATGACAGCGACAGCTCATTCTCTTTGCTTTCCTCGATAGGTATGTAAATAGGTATTTTCAAGGGTTGGTCATTGACTGATATGACATGTACGGGCTCGATGAAGCTTTTCCATGGTCTATACTTTCGCTCATTAATCTCCTCTATTATGTTCTCCACAGATTCAATCTTCAGTTTCATTGCCCTCAACACAGCCTTTTTCGTCTCAACAAAAATTATGTGCTTTTTGCCAAATATATCCCAGTATTCTGGAATAATTCCGCACAGTGCTGACAGTTCATTAATGAGCTCGTCGTAATTCTGCATATGAGTATTTTGTATCTTTTTTAATAATGTTCACAGCCTATACATCAAAACCAGATTATATTACTACGGTATGTTTATCCTTACCCCGGAGAAGATAAAAAATCAAAGTGAGGTACTCCCGAAGATGCCTGGTTAAAAGAAAATTTTCCCGGACAAATTCACGGGCTACATTCCCCATTTCCGCTATCTTTTTGGGATGGTGCAGGAGAAATCGAATCCGGTGGGCGGCTCCCTCAGGGGTGTTAACCAGAAAACCAGTATTGTGGTCGATGACCTGGAGTTTGATGCCTCCGGTATCACCCCCGATCACAGGCTTTTCTTTCCATAGGCCCTCGGTTACCGTAAGTCCGAATCCTTCCTTAGTGGACTTTTGGATTATAATGGTTGCCAGTCGCTGTAAAGCATTAACTGTGAGGTGGGCATTTGCAGGTAAAAGGAGCACGTGAATATCGGGATCATTTTCTGCAGTTTCTAATACCTCTTCCAGAACCTCTTTTCCTTCTGGGTCATCAGTTGCGCCTCCACCAGCAAGAACGAGCTGAACCGGGCTCACTCTGCGAACCAGTCGGTAAGCTTGAATCACGCCAATAGGATCTTTAAATCGGTCGAATCGGGATATTTGAGTGATAATAGGACGGCCTGGGTCAAGGCCAAACTCTTCCCGCACGGAGTCCAGTTCACCTTGGTCTAATTCAATATTTTTCTCACTCAGCGGGTCAATACTCGGAGCGATAATAAACTGAGGATGAGGCAGCAACTGCGCAAACTGGCACATGGAGAATATACTGGCATCGAACTTTTCCACCAAGGGGCGAAGCAACTTCCACACCGGACGGAAAGGATTGCTGATGTCGATATGCGCTCTCCAGATCCATTTACCTTTCCGATTCGAGCAACTTTGTAGTAATGGCGCTGGCTGAGGGTCATGGATCACGACAATTTCTGCTTCTTCTAAGATAGGTTGCAGCCTGAGGAAATTTTGAGCATTTATATCTTGATAAGCTTCCCAGGCTTTTTTCTTCATGATAACCGGGGCTCCTTGAAGTCCATTATGGATTGCCTTGGTGGAGGAGAAAAATTCATACGTTCCCTGAATCACCTTCCAGTGTGCATCACAATACCCAGGTCACGCATAAGTGGCACCATCCATCCAAGGATCTCTGCCACTCCCCCACCTTCTGCGGTTGAATTGATATGGACCACCCGGAGGCCTCTAAGCCTCTCCCCCAGCCGGCGGAGCTGCTGGATTACCTCGGGGCCAACAATTTTTTCGTAGGCCGCTAATGAGTAGTTCACGGGTTTCTTTTTCTCTCCGTCAAACCTTTTACCAGTTCCCTTCGAAGCTCTTTGAGGGACCGGAAGGAATAAGGATCGATCATCCCCAGTCACTCGGCAAGGACTTCATCACCAAGTTGGCATTTGGCCCAGACCGCGAAGTCATTGCGATAATCCGGGTAATCGAAAGACGGGACCAGGGGGGTTTCGCAAAAATGGTGATAGAGAACATCAGGACTGCAAGCTGCAATCCGGTCCTTTAACTCCCGAAGATTAAAGGCTGGCGGCATCCCGCTCATCCGGGTTAAAAGGGCACAATCCGTCACTTCAAACGGGTTTATGTAAGTATCTTCCATTTTACCCCGTTAGAAAGCCCCGCTGCTTGCAGCGGGGATGAAGATAAAATTCCTTTTGAAGCGAACACGGGGTTTACTTGGTACCTACGAGCATGGCCACGGAGAAATATTTTAAAATTTTACCCATAAAGAGGTCCTTTTCCCCCGGGATTACCTGTCCGGTTATCGCTTCTTTCCAGTAAGAAGGGGCATTCTCGGGAACTACAATGTAGGTATCCTCCCATACCTTTTCACCCAGAGGATATTCTCTTTCTTTTATCAGGGTGGTAAAAAATCGGGGAGCAACAGTAATTATCCAGTCGTTTTCATAGGTCCTGGCAAAAGCTACCACTTGATTATTAAATTTTCCTTCCACCTTAAGCGGCAGGTACACTCCTTTCTCAAATACCTCTCTTTTTCCTTTCCGGGCCTTTAATGCCCGGTAGATAAGAAAAAGCTTGATCCTTCCATCTTCTTTGGTAGCAACCAGCTCTTCAACGAGATTTAGTATATCCAGTTGCTCTTTTTGTTTGATTTCCCATAAAAATTGTTCCTGCTTTTTAAAATCCACGGGCCTACGGTTATCCGGGTCAACCAGGTTAAAATCCCACAATTCCGAACCCTGATAAAAATCCGGGACACCCGGACAGGTTATTTTAAGCAGGGTTTGGGAGAGGGAATTAAAAATTCCATAGAAAGCAACTTTCTTTTGAAAGGGTAAAAACTTATCAAGGAAACGATTTTCTTCTGCTGAGGTTAAAATAGAGTCAATGAACGTTACACATGCGGCTTCATAGGCAGTATCCGGTTTAATCCATCCGGTGTGAACCTTTGCCTCTCTTACCGCTTTTACCATGTAGCTCTTTATTCTCTCCTTAAACTGCTGCTTCTCATCCTCCCGGAAAGGAAAAGTGCCCAGGAGGGTCTGGTACAGAAAATATTCATCATTTTCATCCGGGGCATAAATATTGCCAATTCTTCTCTTTTTCCTCCTATTGATGTTACTCCAGGTCTTGAGATGATATCCCCATTCCTCGGGCAATTCGGAGAGAACATTAATCCGGGCCCTTACATCTTCGCCTCTCTTGGTGTCATGGGTAGCAGTGGCATTCAGGGAATGGGGAAAAGATTTTGCCCTTTTTCCATTAAACTCCTGAAATTCGCTCACGGAAAAACCAAAAAGATGTGGGTTGCTTCCGACCTCATTCAGGGAAATGAGTCGATTATAGTGGTAAAGAAAGGTATCTTCGAATCCCTTGGCCATGAGCGGTCCGGTGTATTGCTGAAAATTCATTACCAACTGAGTCCACTCCCTTTTATCCTCCTCGGTGAGGGTGCTATTAAACTGAAGGAGGAGGAACTTTTCGATAAAATTAAGTTCCAGGAGAAGGCCGGGGCTCCTTTCCTTGGCTTTTCGGATTGCTTCTTTAATATATAAATGATCGCCTTCATTCTTTTCTCCTTCACTCAGATAAGTTCGGTAGACCGGGAAATTAGCCATCACCTCAACCAGAGCTCTCCTAATTCCGTATAAGGTAATGTCCGCTCCAAATCTGTCTTTACTCGATATTTTTTTCATTATTTGGGCAAGATAATCAATGTTTCCGGCCAGATACTTACCAATAATCAATCGTTTTTTATCGCATAATAGCTCTTCATAAGGATAGTGAAAGTCAGCAAAACGATAGTAAATCTTGCTCAATGCATTTACATTATCCTGGTTACAGAATATACCGTTTACATAATTCATAAAATCATATCCGGTTGTTCCCTGTACCGGCCATAAAGAGGGCAATTCCTCTCTCACTTCAAGGATTTTTTCCACCACCAGGTATATATCCCCTACTTCTTCTCTTAGCTTTTTCAGATAGGTTAAGGGGTCATAAAGTCCATCAATGTGGTCAACTCGTAATCCGTTGAATTTGCCTTCTCGGATTAGCCGGAAAATCAGGTTATGGGTATGCTGTAAAACCGGTTCTTCTTCCACTTTTAAAGAAATAAGGTCATTAACGATAAAAAATCTCCGGTAGTTTATCTCTTCATTTGCCACTTTCCAGAAGGATAATCGGAAAAGCTGTTCGGAAATGAGTTTATCCAGGGCATTAAAGCTCTCGGAATTCCCCCTTTCTCCGTTAAAAAAAGAGATATTCTCCTCAATGAATTCTTTAATTACCGGATTTTCGGTGTAGAGGTTACAGAGCATCCTTTTGCCATGTTTTACCTGATAATCTCGCCCCCCAATTTCTTTAGCAGAGGAAATTGTCTTGAGAAAACCAACTGCTCCCAGAAATTTCAGGAAAACTGGTTCATTCCCGGAAAGTCTCTGCTCCAATTGGTCCAGATTTTGTTCAAATACTTGAGCATACGATTCGATCCGGAGAGGAAATCTTAAATTATAGTAATTGATGGTCATCATTCCCCCATCGTATTTTAATTGTATTTCCCCATCTTCCAGACACTCTCCATACATTTTCCCTAACAATGGAGCAAGGACCCTTCCCTTCATGTTTTCATAGGGATGATTCCAGTCAATGTCGAAAAAATGAAAGTAATTGGAATTTTCCCCAAATTCTAAGACATCCATGAGCATTTCATTTTCTGAATCAAAGGCCATATGGTTAGGTACGATATCCTGGAGCCAGGAGAGGTTATGGTGCTTTACCTCTTCGGTGAGCTCAGCAAAATCTTTAAATTCCCCCAGCTCAGGATTTAACTGGTTGGGGTCAACAATGTCATAGCCATGGGTACTTCCCTTTTTTGCCTTGAATATGGGTGAGGCATAAAGATCAGAAATTCCCAATGCAGCAAGGTAGGGGATGATTTCTCGGGCGCTCTTAAAGCCAAAAGAAGGGTTAAATTGGACTCTATAGGTGGCAACAGGGAGGTGCATCACTCAATCCTTACTCGGAGATAATCTCCCAGGGTAATAAAGTTTTCTATCCATCTCTTTGAATCCTCCTGGCCTTTCTCCGCTTTTTCCTTCTTCTGATCAAGCCAATGCTTCCCCAGAGAAAAATAGAGGTTTTGAGGTTGCCAGAGATTGAGGTCCAGGGATAACCGGTCAAGGGTTTTAAGAAAGTTAATTATCTCTTCCATTAAGGTTATATTTTCCGGTGAACCCGAGAAGTTCTCCATAAGTCCATTAATTTTCTGGGTAGCTAACAAACTGAGTTTCGGCCGGTCCAGTTCAAGGGACCACCGTTTAACCTCATCCACCATTTTTTGTAGTCGCGCGGAGTTAAGTTCGCCACTTTCCAGCAAATTATAAATATCCGTATTGATTACAAATTCTAATATTGGGGGAAAATACCTGGGAAGGGGGAGGTTAAGCCCTTCAACCGCCTGCATTAATGAATAATGGTGATCGCAAATCTGGCGGAAGGAGTTTTCGACCTCTTTTAAGGTGGAGTTGAAAATCTGATTTAAAATTTCCCTCTGTTCATCTCGAAAGAGATGCCAGAGGGAATAACTGTGGGTTTTAAAGTGCTTATCAATAGCGAGGATGACTTCTGAAATCTCTCCCTTAAGGAATCGCTCTTTTATCTCCTGATACATTTCGGAAAATGCTTCTTCCCCCATATATACCCGGGCTCCAGCGATGAGGTTCTGATCCCCCAGGTGCAGGACGGCAAAACTAATCAGGTCTTTTTCCCCAGTTATCGTAGATTGCACCAGAGCTTTCCCTACAGCTAATTTTTGCCTACCCATTTCTACCCGGTCATACATCTGGTTTTTAACTTGATAGGTATAAATGTCTATAGATTCTGGATAATCCCGGAACAGCGATGAGACCCCATAATGGACCCCGACCCTTAAAAGGTCAAGGATAGAAGGTTTTACAAACTGCTCATAAATTTTCCCCCCGTGTTTAAATTCCGCCAGATTGCTGGGAGCTTTTTCGAGGAGAGTAATGTATATATCTTCTAATGGCATTTTACTTATGTCTTTAGCCAGCTGCATAGCCCGGGCCGCATACTGCATTATCTGGACGGTTTCGATTCCGGAAATTTCATCAAAAAACCAGCCACAGCTCGTATACAGGAGCATGGCATGCCGCTCCATTTCCAGGAGTTTCATCATGGTTGTCTTATCCTCGGAGCTTAACTCTTTCTTCACCTGCTCCGAAAGGAATCGTTCAATGTTATCAGAAGACCAGTTGAGGATGACCTCGATATAATTATCCCTCACTTTCCCGGGATCATCAACAAATTTAGTCATTTGCTCTTCATATATGAGGGCAAGATTATCCCTAAGCCAATCCATGGCCCCCCTTAAAGGAGCCCGCCAGGCTTGGCTCCATCCCTGATGCATCCCCGAGTTACATCCGCAGTTACTTTTCCACCGCTCTACCCCGTGAATACAGCTCCAGGATGAATTTTCAAAAATTTCCACCTCCTGAGTGGGTGGGAATTTTTCCAGATAATCACCATAAACAGTGATCCGGGCAAGGTTGTTTGCCTCGAGATAATAGAGACCGTGGGCTAACGCCATATCCCCGAGACGATGGTGGTGACCGTAGGTTTCTCCATCAGTGGCAATGTGAACCAGCTGAGGCTCGTCAGTTTCGGTGAATGCGGATACCAGACGATGAGCGAAATTTTCCCCCCATTCCAGAAGATTGCCAAAAGCAAGCTCCTGGGATATGGGGCCATCGTAGAAAAATATGGCTATGGTTCTTCCGGAGGGGAGTTTACAAAGGTAGGGCTTTTTCGGGTCAATTTTCTCATCACTCAGATCAAGCCACTTCTTTTCTCCGAGCTTTCTTATCTTTTGCGCCTGCCGGGGGGCGAGGATAGTAGAGGTGATCCCGTATTCCGCCATTATATCCAGCGTTTCCAGATCAACTGCGGTCTCGGGAAGCCACATCCCTTCCGGTTTTCGCTTAAACCGGTTCTCAAAGTCTTTTATTCCCCAGATTACCTGGGTTCGCTTATCCCGGCTTTTGGCCAGGGGCATAATCATATGGTTGTAAGCCTGGGCCATAGCTGAGCCATGGCCGGAAAATAACTCCCGGCTCTTTTTATCTGCCTCCAGAATTGCCTGATAAATCTCGGGCTGATTTTTTTCCAGCCAGGAGAGTAAGGTGGGGCCAAAATTAAAACTTATTTTAGAATAATTATTGACAATATCAATAATTCTCCTCTCCGGATCAAGAATACGGGAGGCCGTATTGGGGGCGTAACATTCGGCAGTAGTTCGACTGTTCCAGTCATGGTAAGGATAAGCCGAATCCTGTAACTCTACTTTTTCTAACCATGGATTTTCCCGGGGCGGTTGGTAGAAATGACCGTGAATACAGATATAGCGATTCATAATGATCCCTCCCTTTCAAATACTGCGAAGCTACGGGGTCTGATAGTAACCGGGACTGGACGCTCTATTTTCTCAGGCAGATGAGAGCCTGGACCCATCCATTGCGGCTCAGAAGAGTCCAGCAATTTTCTCCATCTTCCTTGAGAGTCTCTAATTTCAGTAATGGTGTCTTCAGTATTAAAGTTGAGAATAACAAAAATCATGCTCTCCAAATACCGCCTCTCCACAAAGAGCAAGTTCTTTTCTTCTAATACGGACACAGAAAGGCATCTTTCACTCTGAGTACCGAGAGCCGGTATTTCTTTCTTTAATTTTATGAGCTGCCGGTAGAAATTGAGTAGGATATGGTGCCACTCTTCAAGGCGTTTTTCCCATTTCAATTTGGAGGCAAGGAAAGTCTCGATACTCTGGGGGTCAGGAGGTTCTCCCTTCCACCGGAAAGATTGAAATTCTTTTTTCCTCCCCTCCTGCACTGCTCTTATCAGGTCCGGGTCAGAGTGGTGGACGAAATAGAGAAACGGCGATTCTTCCCCGTATTCTTCCCCCATAAACAGCAATGGTATGTACGGGGAAATGAGCATAGTTCCGGCGGCGAGTTTTAAGCTTTCAAAATTTACCAGGGTAGAGAGCCTTTCGCCAAACATTCGGTTTCCTACCTGGTCGTGATTCTGGGAAAATACCACCAATTGTCGTGGTGATATATTCTTTGAATAAGCGCCATGCCGTCTTTTCCTGTATTTCGAATACTGTCCACTAAGAACAAATCCTTCCTCAAAGGATTTTTTGAGATCATTAATTTTACCAAAATCTTCGTAATACCCCACCTTTTCACCAGTGAGTAAGGTATGGAGGGAATGGTGAAAATCATCACACCACTGGGCATCAATTCCGAAGCCACCTGATTTTTTTGCGCGAATAATCCGGGGATTGTTGAGATCACTTTCGGCTATGAGATAAAATTTTCTCCCCTGCCTTTTTGAAAAGGTTTCAACTTCTTCAGCAAGCTCTTCTAAAATATGCTTTGCATTTATATCATAAATGCCATGGATTGCGTCTAACCTTAACCCATCAAGGTGATAATGACGAAACCAGTAAAGGGCATTCTGGATGAAAAAGTTTCTCACCCCGTCACTGTAGGCACCGTCATAATTTATCGCCTTACCCCACGGCGATTTATATTTCTCGGTAAAGTAAGGCCCGAATTCGGCGAGGTAATTACCCTCGGGGCCAAGATGGTTATAGACTACATCAAGAATTACCGAAAAACCTTTTTGATGGCAGGCATTAACGAGCTCTTTCAATCCTTCCGGTCCCCCATAGGAATTTTGCACCGCAAAGAGATACGCTCCGTCATAGCCCCAGTTTCTTTCTCCCGGAAATTGCGCCACCGGCATAAGCTCTATGGTATTTATTCCTAAGTGCTGAAGGTCATTAAGTCTGGGAATGATTTCCTTAAATGTTCCTGGAGGAGTAAAGGTTCCTGTATGGATTTCATAAATTACCATTTTTTCTAAGGGAATGCCCGGCCAGGAGTAATCTTCCCAGAGAAAACTACGGTGATCAACCACTTCGGAAAGACCATGGACTCCTTCAGGCTGAGAAAAGGATGCTGGGTCAGGGTGCGGGAGAGAATTTTCAAGCAGGTAAAAATATTGCGCCCCAGAATAGACATCATTTACAATAACTTTCCAGTAACCATCATTGTCCTTTTCCAGAGGTATTGTGTGAGTAGTGGGATAAACAATATGCAGACTAATTTCTTTTAAAAGAGGAGCCCAAACAATGAACTCACACCTCCCGTTACTCCAATAAATAGCTCCAATTTCCATCTATAGTGAATCTCTAAATTTAAAGATTTTTTATAGGGGTAAGTACTTTCATTTCGACAAATAAATACAGATAAATGAAATATTCAATTTTGTTAAATTCAAACAATAATAGAAGCTTTAGGGACCATAACGATTCCAGATTTCGTAACCACAAACCTCTCTTTATCCCTTTCAAGGTTATAGCCTATGGAAAAATGCGGTGGTATCTTTATATCCTCATCAACTATTGCTCTTCGTATGCGAGAATGGTGGTCAACGGTAACACCTTTCATAAGAATTGAATCCTCAACAGCCGATTCATTTTTTATGTGGACGAACGGAGAAAGGATTGAGTGTTTAACAATTCCGCCGTCGATGAAGCAGCCATTTGATATTATAGAATTAATGATAGTTCCAGTATTGTTAGTTTCTTTGAATGTTTTATTAATAATTTTCGCTGGTGGTGTCTGGACTTGATACGTCCGAATTGGCCATTTATTCTCATGGAGATTAAATGGGGGATCCTCTAGAAGAAGCTCCATGTTCGTTCTATAGTAAGAATCTAAACTTCCCACGTCTCGCCAGTAATTGCTCTTTCTTTCGCTTTCATCTCTAAAGTCATAAGCGAAAACCTTGCGCCTTCTTATCATTCTGGGGATAATATTTTTACCAAAATCATGCACGCTGTCTCGCTTTGCATCGTAAATAAGCTCTCGCACAAGAGGTTCGGTTTTAAAAACATAGACCCCCATGGAAGCTAAAGCCTTTGTAGGGTCCGAGGGCAATGGTTTTGGAGAAGACGGCTTTTCTTGGAAACCAATAACTCGGTAGTCTGCATCAACCTGTATTACTCCCATTTGTTTACACTCTTGTATATCAAGCTCCACACAGGCTAAAGTCAGGTCGCTTCCTTTCGATTTGTGATACTGGAGTATCTTTCTATAATCCATCTTGTATATATGATCTCCAGATAAAATGAGGACATCATCGGGACGCTCCTGATCCAAAATAATGAGGTTTTGGAATATGGCATCAGCAGTTCCGCGGTACCATTCATCCAAAAATACTTTCTGAGGAGGAACATTATGCAAGAATTCTCCCAATTCTTGATTAAAAATGTTCCATCCCAACCGTATATGCTTATCGAGGGTTGCATTGCTATATTGGGTCAGGAGATATATCTGCCGAATGTTAGAATTGAGGCAATTAGAGAGGGTAAAATCAATTATTTTATAAATACCTCCAAATGTAACCGCTGGCTTTGCCTTCTCCTTGGTGAGCGGATATAGCCTTTCACCCTGCCCACCTGCCATTATCATAACCAGTGTTTTTTTCATATGAAATCCTCTGAATGCTTACAATACTACTTTAATAGAATCATCATTAGATTTAGTATCTTGTAAAGATAAGCAAGTTTTTTTACCCTATTTCCCGACTTTCTTGGTCATAAAAAATATTGGTTATCAAGGCCAAACTCAGCTCACGATAGTTAAGGTGTCATGATGTTCTATCTTCATGCCTTTCAGCATGGGTAAGCAATATTTTTCCCATTAAAGCTTCGGGTAGTTTATCTTCTAAATCACGCCTGCAAGCCTTTCTTGATATATATGTTGAAAAAATACCCCTCAGTAATTTTGAAGAAGAGAAGCATACCTTTTCACAACTCACAGTTCTATTTTCCCCATAAGGTGTGTATTTTACCCAAGTTTCATCATTTGAGTTAATTGTAAGGGTATAGCGGTCTCCTTTTCCTCTCTTTTTACAAAGTGCTTCGTACTCTTCTTTACTTAAACCCATCATAGTCTTCACGTAGAGAGTGATATCTTTCTGGTGTTCCTTTTTTTCAAGAAGATTCCAGTTTTCATCCACTGGAAATTTTGCTCGTTCTAACATGTTCCGCATGGCCTTTTTTTGTAAACTATAGTTTCCACAGTCTCGCAATGATTCTATAGTAAGCTTAAGCGGAATATGATTTTTAGGGTCAAGGAGGAAATCTGCAAGTGAATCAATAAGGGGTTCTTTTTTATCAGGCTCTTCACTTTGATTTAGGTACATTTCTACAATGGTATCAGGCTCCAAGGTATAAAGAGTAACTCGATAAAATTTAAAAAGGTACTTTCTCACATATGATCCAATTTCATACCAACGTTCATTACTCCCGTTTAATATGTCTGTTTGCACTTCTCCAAAACATTCTTCACTTTCATTAGAACAAAATAGAAAAATCGCTACATATATGAATATAGATAGTGCGTACATCTTTCTCATCTGTAATAACAAATACGTTCAATCATGTACTGGCCCATAAAATGGTCGGCTATTCTTTAACCACCCAAATTAGCTCGGTCTTATTGGATAGATTGAGATCTCAATTTATACTTTAATTTGCCTTTTCACTAATTCCCGGAGATTTCATCCTCCAACCGTTTCTCAGATGTTCCTATTCAATAAAATCGGCGTGCTAATACAGATAAAAACTCACCTATGCAACTAAATCGGATAGCAATCTCTTCTTCTTTCTCCATTTCTCGGTAAGCGGGCTTTATCACCCGCAAGGCGTAATGTGATATTCTAGATTATGCAAAGAAAGAAACTTATTAAAATTTCAATATGATAGCTGATTAGTTCTGATAATCGCAATTTTATCGGCTGGAGTTTGAGTAATTGCTGAACAGCAATGAGTGAATTTTGGGGTCAATTGTCCGAAGATATTTTGTACATCATGTTTTGTAATGTCGTTTACGTTCATTTAGGATGACACCTACACTTACAATAATTACAAAAGTCAAAATGATAAACCCAATAATTAAAACCACCGTCGGACCAAACCATTTGTAAAAAAATGAATCTATTACAACATTTTCTGGATTCTCTGGGTTAATCAATAAGTCAACTCTTTCATATAGCCTTCCAATCGGAGGATTTGATCCAACTTTTGGTTCGAATACGTGTACTTCATTATTCTCATCATAGTACCTTATCTTCGGATAATAGACTACATTGCTGCTAGCATCATACTTATCCTTTTTCTTTTTATCAAGAGCTATGATTTCACCTTTTACATTCTTGTATCTCTCAAATCTTGAATTTCTCTTGAAAGCCCAATAAGCACCTCCGCCTATTATTCCTATCGGTATCAAAGAGATCAAAACACAAATTATTATAATCCTTTTCATTTGACTAATGTCTAAAAATCAGCTTCTTGGGTATCAACTACCTTTTACTTTTACTCCGAGATTAATGGCGGTTATTAACCCGAATATGTACCCAATGATAAAAATGTGGAGTCCTAAACTCTGGAAAAGAAGTCCAAAGATAGCGCCGTCTTTGAGTATCGGAGTAGATTGAATTTTAAAGTCTTTTCGTTTTCAACTAAAATAACAAGATAATAATTATTGTCAAGCATTCAATTTTTGGTGAAGACACTACATCTAGTATATAGTTTCAATAAAAACTTTACATTAATACGTTGCCGCGATCTCAAATTTTTTCCATCGATGAACTACCGGTGATTCATTTATTTCTTGAATACCTTTCAAAATTCTCTGCTTGAGTTCATTGATAGAATTTACTCGAATATGTTTTAAAAACGTCCGCGCCATTTTTCCAAACAACGTCTCAACGAGGTTGAGCCAAGAGCCATGTTTGGGTGTATGAACATATGAAAACCGGTTCGGTCTGGTTGAAAGATATTCCATCGTTTCCTTTGAAATATGCGCAGAATGGTTATCCAAAATGATTCGTATGGCACATTCCGGGGGATAGTAGATGTCAAGTTCTTTGAGTAGGGATACAAATTCCCGGCTCCTATGTCTTTCATGAACCTGAGCGATCACGTGGCCGGTGTGAAGATCAAGCGAGGCTAATATCGAAAGCGTTCCTAATCGCTTATATTCATGGTCACGCATGATTCTTGAATTCTTATTCGGGTCAGGCAACAAATCGGGGGCACTGTTTTGGATAGCTTGCATCCCTGGTTTTTCATCCACGGAAACGGTGATCACCGAGGGAAATTCATTTCGTTGAAGCCGTTCATTTTGAACTTTGACTTCTTTATAAACCAAAAGAACCTCAGCCATTTTGGGTTCAAATTCGGGATCGCGTCGTTCAGTATAATACGCAATCTTATCGGGGCGAAGGGGCTGGTCTTTCAGGATTCGTTGAATCGTTGCCTTCACCGCTTTCCCCAGGCACGGATGACCTTCCTGGGGACCACATCTTCGGACATGCTTGGCCAAAAGTCTTCTGCTCCACACCTCCGCAGCGTAGCCATGGTGCTTAGGTTTTGTACAGGCAAGGTTTATTACCCACATTTTTGCCTCTTCGGTAATAACGGGATCCTTCGGTCTATGGTACTTATCTTTCAGGCCAGCATCAACGCCCATTGCCAGCGCTTTGTCGATACACTTATAAATAGTCGGTCTGCTAACATGGACCTCCTGCTCTATGGTAGAGAGAGGTGTGCCCTTGGAGTACTTTAACAAGATATTCGCTCTTTGGACTTTTCTGAGCGGTGCACAACGTGACTGTGCAATCTTCTGTAATTCCGTTTGTTTCTCTTCATCAAGAAATAGTTTCGCTCTTTTGCTGGTCCGTGGCATAGTAACCTCCTTTGTGGGTAGTATTTGTCCTTGGAGATTAATATACCATTTGTCAGATTAATTGTAAATATTTTATTGAAACTTTATACTAGTGGTTTTGCATCAAAAACATTGAGTCGTGCAGGAGATTACATTGTTTGGTATTCAAAGGAAACTTCGAAAATAAAATACCGGCAATTGTTCAGAGAAAAGAAAGCTGGGGAAGAAGGAGCTACAAAAGGGTGTACGCCTGATATTACGTCTCAAACTCGGGAAAATGATAGCTTAGGAAGTAAGCCCAAAATTTTTCCCACCGATTGCTCAAAATCAGAGATCGAAGGGTAAGAACAGTCTGTCCACCATCAAAAGTCCATCGCATCCCTGATTTCTTCATTCGAGCACCAATAAGGTTCTTACAGGCAGC
>JAZDOO010000309.1:0-13742 GCA_043798555.1 Pseudomonadota bacterium
AAACTTTTTGTGTGTCCATCTATTAAAGCCCTGCATTGGATCATTAAAGTCGAGCAACTGTTGACCTTTCCATCTCACCATGACACAGCAGACATTTAATTTTTTTCTCGTTGTCTTGAAACCTACCTCCCATTTTTCTAAAGATGGTATATATGCAGTTAGGGTGCTCTTCTTTGGGTGCAGATCCCTTAGAATTAAGGTTTCCAAGCACAAGCAATTAAATCCTCTTTCTATTTAATGATTACGACGTCTTATGACGAATACCAGTTTTTTTTATGTAAATAAAGACAATAATATGATTAAGTCCAGATTAAGTCATTTTTCGATAGATTATAATTTTTTAGAAATTAGAGAAAATTATTAATTTTAAAGTGAATAAAGATGATAAACTACCCCGCCGCAAGCAGCGGGGTATTAGATTCCCTGGATTCCGGCTTCCGCCGGAATGACGAACTCGCCGCAAGCAGCGGGGTATTAGATTCCCTGGATTCCGGCTTCCGCCGGAATGACGAACTCGCCGCAAGCGGCGGGGAATACAACCCGAAGAGATTTAAAATGGATTCGTCCGGCAGATGAGGTTCCCGGATACCTGTTTGTGAAATACACCGTAGAGGGTGAGTCACTTGCTTTTTCACTTATTGAATTTGATATAGTTGAAAACGCAATCAAAGATGGTTCGTTGAAGGGCCTTCCTAACCAGAGTTTATCACCAACCGCAGAAAGGGAGGGCTGAGGGAAAGGGATGAAAAAGCTGATTGATATTCATATTCACGTTGGTCATAGATTTGAATGGACTGAAGAGGCGAAAAGGGTGTGGATGGAGACGGGTCCTTATGTTCCCGAACTATTTGATAATGAAGGGAAACAGGTAACCGAAAAGTACGGAGATGTCATAAAAAGGGAAGGGGTATTCGGAGGTATTTTGATTCCAGAATACTCACCCTTAACCGCAGGGGTCATGCCCTTTGAAAGGACCAAAGAAATCCATAATATTTATCCTGAACTCATACCCGTGGCAAACCTTAATCCCAATTACCATAATGATCTGATCGAAGCTTTTGATGAACAGCTGTCACTGGGAGCCAAAGGTCTCAAGCTCCAACCAGTACACGGTTTTTTCTTTGCCAACGATCCCAGGCTTTATCCTATTTACGCTACGTGTGAAAAGAAGCTTTTACCGGTCATGTTCCATGCGGGAACCAGTCTTTTTAAGGGTTCAAAGATGAGATTTGCAGACCCTTACACGTTTGATGACGTGGTCAGTGATTTCCCGGACCTCACGGTTATTCTCTGCCATGGGGGAAGAGGTTTTTGGTACCATATTGCTGAGTTCATGGTGAAAAGATTTGAAAATGTTTTTATTGATGTGTCAGGATTACCCCCAAAAAATCTTTTGCAGTACTATCCATCAATGAGAAAGTATAAGCAGAAGTTTCTTTTTGGTTCAGACTTTCCCGGAGTTCCCGGCATTAGAAAAAATTATGAAGCGATACGGGAACTGGTAAAAGACGCTGAGGTGAGTGAATGTATCGGGTTTCGAAATGCCTATGAGATCTTCGGGTTTTGGAGAGAAGGGATCTTCGGTGTTACCGATTTAAAGGAGATATCTACTGTCGTCAATGATGGGGCTCAACGGTATAAAGGCATCATCCCAGAGGATAGATATAAAGAGCCTTATATGCCAATGGAGGAGTTGCGTGAAGAGGCAAGGAGAATGAGATTTTACGGCTATTGGAAGGATATGAAACTTATTGGGGTGATGGGGAAAGAAAGAGTCAAAGATGTCACCCTGATAAGGCATGCGTATGTTTTGGAAGAATATCAAAGAAAGGGAATTGGTTCAAAACTCCTTTCCTTTATTCAGAGAGATGTGGATACCGAATATCTCCTGGTGGGAACATGGAAGAGTGCCACCTGGGCAATCGAATTCTATCAAAAACATGGGTTTACGCTCATGGAAAATGGAGAGGAGTTACTCCGAAACTATTGGGAGATACCAGAAAGGCAGATAGAAACATCTTGTGTAGTCGGTAAAAAATGCTCCTGATAAACCCGGTAACACTTTCCTCTTTCGTTTTTTAGGGCTGGTACACCTTCATCAAAAAGCTTTACAACTTATCCCTGATCTGCGTCTGATACCAAATTGCAATCAGATAAGTACTTATCTCTTATTCCTGCCCCTGCTCTGGTGGTAGACAAACTTATGGGCAAATTACGCTCTGAACGTCATTCCGGCCTTGAGCCGGAATCCAGTCCCTCTGGATTCCTGTTTGCACAGGAATGACAATTTAGTTTCTACCTGATTGCAACTTAGTGTGATTCTATGGAATCGGCAACAACTTCAACGATGCTCTTAACTTTAACGCTTAACTTATATTTGTCATTTAACTCTTTAATCTGAGTATTGCAATTATAGCAGTTAGTGACCACCACCTTGGCGCCGGTTTTTTGGATCTGATCAGCCTTGACCTTGCCCATTTTCATCCGAATGTGTCCGTAATCCCCAGTAGCTGCCAGTCCTCCGCCACCACCACAGCAATAATTCCACTCGCCCGATGGCTCCATTTCCACAAAATGAGAGCTCAGGGCCCGAAGAATGTTGCGGGGAGCCTCAACTATGCCTCCATAGCGGGCGAGATTACAGGGATCATGATACGTAATCGGTTCATCGGTTACGTCTTTCTTTACCCGAATACGTCCTTCCCGAAGATAGCGATCAATAAGTTCGGAAAACGTGTAAATCTTAAATGGAAAGCGGTATCCCAAGTTTCTCTCTGCCTCCCATCGAAGCACTCGGTATCCATGACCACACGGAGAAAGGAGAACACTCTTTGCCTTAAGTTCCTCTTTTGCCTGGAGAAGGTGGTTTACAATTTTAAGCATATTTTCCGTGTGCCCTGAATAGTAAGCATAATTTGCCACATCAAAGTGCTTGGTTGAAAAAGTGTAACTTTCGTTAGCTGCATTGAGAATTTTTGCCGCTGCGGTGATCAGTAACGGATAATCACGCACCTCCAAAGGATGCGGAATATAAAGAAAATCTGCCTCCGGCTGGTCAATGGGAATAGCAAAATCATCAAGCTCCAATTCATCGCTCATTTCTCCGGAAATCCATTCTAAGGTCTCAGTGAAATCCTCTTCGGATAATGCCACATAATTACCCATCTCAACGGCGGTAAGGACTGGTTTATCCAGGCCACTTGGCAATTTCCCAATCCGGGCAAAAAGGGTACGGGCCTGAAGGAGAATTGGGCCGGCGTTGATCCCCATAGGGCAGGTCATCCCACACCTTCCACATAAGGTACAATCTTCAAAGGCAGTACAATAAAGAATGTCAGTTTCCTGGTCTGTGAGTTGACGAGAGCCTTTCAAAAATGGCACCTTCGACCCCACAATAACATGGTACTTTCGAAAAACTCGAGCCACTTTTTCCAGTTTCGATGCCGGAATCAATGCAGGATCGTTGGTTGACATATAGTAGTGACAGGCCTCGGTACACATTCCACAGTGAACACAAGCGTGCATCATGGAGAGCGTGCGCCAGGTAATCATAGTACTCAGCAGAGAAGTCATCTGCTTCCGTTGTTCCTCTGAAAGGATAACTGCACCCATTCGGGCGTTATTCGGTTTTTCTTTTCCCTTTTCCGTATATTCCAGACTTTCTTTTTCCGTTTTACTTTCTGATTTCATGGTAAGCATCCTGCATAGAAATTAAGTGATTTTTGTCTTGTACAAGGAAAAAGCGGAAACTACTTTGTATCATTTCAAAAAAGAAAATCAAGTCCTTTATATCGCGATTTTACTTGGATTAAAATGAGATAATTTATTGTAATAAATTGACTTTTCCCTAAGTTAGGGTATAATAAATTATTTTTTATTGTTGAACCTTCTTAATCTTAGTCTGGTCTTTTATGTTTTAATAAAACCGAAAGGATTAATTTTCATTACCTCATTCCAGAGAAAGGAGCTACATGATGAGAAAGAATTTTCTAACAAGGGTGTTTACGAAGCGTTTCTATTCCGTCACATTTCTTGGTTTAAGCCTGGCGCTGCTTGTAATAACGCACAATTTCGGTGCACACCAATTCTGCTATGCCTTAGAGAAAAAGGAGACTTACAGTCCTAAGAGGCCCTCCTTTGTTGCCTTGGTTAAAAAGCTCAAACCGGCAGTCGTAAATATCAGCACTGAAAAAGTAGTTAAAGGGGGCGGCAGGGTATTTCGTCATTATTTCGGTCCGGAAGGGCCTTCGTCTCCCCGGGATTTTTTTGGAGATGACTTTTTCGAGCGCTTTTTTGGAGACATTCCGGAAAGAGACTTTAAAGAAAAAAGTTTAGGGTCGGGGTTTCTCATCAGTAACGACGGGTATATCCTGACCAACAATCATGTGGTCGAAGGAGCTGATACCATAAAAGTTCGCCTTTCCGACGAAAAAGAATTTGAAGGGAAGATAATCGGCAAAGATCCAAAAACCGATATTGCATTAATAAAAGTTGAAACCAAAGAGGATCTCCCTTTCGTTACTTTGGGAGATTCTGATGCATTAGAGGTAGGGGAGTGGGTTATGGCGATCGGAAATCCTTTTGGATTGGAACAAACGGTCACGGTCGGAGTGGTGAGCGCCAAAGGGCGGGTAATCGGAGCCGGACCCTATGATGATTTTATTCAGACCGATGCTTCCATCAACCCTGGAAATAGCGGTGGACCGCTCATCAATATTCAAGGTGAAGTGATTGGTATTAATACGGCGATCATTGCTCAGGGGCAAGGTATTGGTTTTGCTACTCCGGTAAATATTGCCAAAGAAGAACTATCCCAGCTTAAGGAAAAAGGACGGGTGGTGAGAGGTTGGCTCGGGGTTGTGGTTCAAAAGGTTACCCCTGAGTTGGCGGAATCCTTTGGGCTTGAGGAAGGGAAAGGGGCTTTGGTTGGGAAGGTTGAAAAGGGAAGTCCGGCAGAGAAAGCAGGGATAAAGAAAGGTGATATTATAATCAAGTTTAATGGAAAAGAGATTAAAGAAATGAATGAGTTACCCCGAATTGTGGCAGGGGCACCGATAGGGAAGAAAATAAATGTTTTTATTTTTCGTGACGGTAAGGAAAAAACTTTCCAGGTAGTGATCGGTGAGATGCCGGAAGAAAAAACTGTGGCATTTGAGAAAAAAGGAGAGAAGAATCTGGGGATGACGGTTCAGGAAATTACACCAGATGTGGCAAGCCAATTGGGTCTTTATGATGAGGAAGGGGTGATTGTAAGCAATGTCGAGCCCGGAGGTCCAGCTGATGAAGTAGGAATCCGGAGGGGTGACATTATCAAAGAAGTGAATCGAAAACCAATAAAAAATATGAAGGGATATTCGGCGGAGATTGAAAAAGTAAAGCCGGGGGGGAATGCTCTTCTTTTTCTTAAACGGGGTGAAGATACGCTCTACGTGGTGTTAAAACCGGAGAAAAGCGAGTAAACAGGTAAAGGAGGAAATCATGAGTGAAATTATAGAAATTTATGCCAGGGAAATATTGGATTCACGGGGAAACCCTACCGTGGAAGTTGATGTAATTCTTGAAAGTGGTGCCTTCGGGAGAGTCCAGGTGCCTTCAGGAGCTTCTACCGGTGAAAGAGAAGCAATAGAGCTTCGCGATGGAGATGCAAAGCGTTACCTTGGTAGGGGAGTCACTAAAGCAGTCCATAACGTTAACGAAGTTATAGCTCCCAAAATCATCGGTCTTTTTTCAACCGAGCAGAACCTTATTGATAAAAGGATGATTGAACTTGATGGAACGGAGAATAAGGAGAAGCTGGGGGCTAATGCCATTTTGGGGGTATCGTTAGCAGTGGCTAAGGCAGCAGCCGATGATTTAGGAATGCCTTTGTATCGTTATTTTGGGGGGGTAAATGCCCGGGTTCTTCCAGTACCAATGATGAATATTTTAAACGGAGGAGCTCATGCTGATAATAATGTGGACATTCAGGAATTCATGATCTTACCAGTGGGAGCTGAGAATTTTGCTCACGCTCTACAGATAGGTGCTGAGGTGTTTCATAATTTGAAAAAGGTGTTAAAGAATAAAGGGTACAACACCGCGGTGGGAGACGAAGGAGGATTTGCGCCCAACCTGAAATCGAACACTGAAGCGATTGAATTAATCTTGGAAGGAATTGCTAAAGCAGGGTATGCACCGGGCAAGGACATTGTTCTTGGAATTGATGCTGCCGCCAGTGAGTTTTTCCAGGGGGGTAAGTACCTCTTGAATGCTGAGGCAAAGCCAGAAAAATCCTCAAAGGAACTGGTTGATTTTTATGAGGAATGGGTAGAAAAATACCCGGTTATCAGTATTGAAGATGGGATGGCAGAAGGCGATTGGAAAGGCTGGAAACTATTGACAGAACGGCTGGGAAAAAAGATACAGATTGTGGGAGATGATCTTTTTGTGACCAATACAAAGATAATAAAACGCGGGATTGAGGAGGGTATCGCCAATTCGGTCCTCATTAAGCTCAACCAAATTGGGACCCTCACTGAAACCATTGATGCGATTGAAATGACAAAAAGAGCTGGTTACACTGCAGTGGTTTCTCACCGCTCGGGGGAGACTGAAGACACCACCATTGCTGACCTGGTAGTTGGATGTAATACCGGGCTGATAAAGACGGGATCAACCTCCCGCACCGACCGGATCGCTAAATACAATCAACTCCTTCGGATTGAAGAAGAACTGGGAGAAACCGCTCAATTTTTGGGAATGGGGGTTTTTTATAACTTAAAGCAATTATCTCATTTTCTCTTGTAAACTTTTTGGTGTTTCTATCTGGATTTAAAGTTTCAAAAAGAATTGCTTCTTTTTTTTCCAGAGAAGAAGGTAACGTGAACTGGGAAAAAGAACGTTTGCAGATGGTGCAAAACCAGCTGATAAGAAGAGGGATAAAAGATGAGCGGGTGCTTGAAGCGATGAGAAGCGTTCCCCGCCACCGGTTCGTTCCTGAAACCCTTAGAGAAAGTGCTTATCATGACACCCCCCTTTCCATCGGTGAAGGCCAAACAATTTCACAACCCTATATGGTTGCTCTCATGACGGAATGTCTGAGATTAAACGGAAGTGAAGCAATTTTAGAAATTGGAACTGGTTCTGGTTATCAGACCGCAATTTTGGCGGAATTGGCAAGTACGATTTATACCATTGAGAGAATTGATGTTTTGTCCGCAGGAGCACAACTGGTTCTGGGAGAACTGGGGTATGAAAATATTCATTTTCACATTGGCGATGGAACGCATGGATGGCCTGAAGAGGGACCGTTTGATGGTATTATCGTAACCGCCGGGGCTCCGGATATTTCTCAGGTATTGATAAATCAGCTAAAAGTAAATGGGATAATGGTGATTCCGGTTGGTTCGCGCTATACGCAGACCCTCTATCAAGTAATTAAAAGGAAGGATAAAGTTGAAAAAGAGGATGTAACGCTCTGTATTTTTGTTCCTTTAGTGGGCGATCATGGCTGGAAAGAAGATGAAAGATGAAAGTTGATGCCAGTATTCTTATGGGAGACCGAGGGGAGATTCATCCCATTCGAAGTGAAAACAAAAGTTTTCTGGAATTGAATGGCTTACCCCTCTTTTTTCATGTGCTTCAATCTTTGGAAGCCTCCCCGAAGGTGAGTAGAATTTTTATTGTGGGCGATCAGGGGCGACTAAAAAAAACCATTGACCACCATATCCGTTGTTTGCAGTCTCCGGAAAAAATCATTCTCCTTGAGCAGGGAAGAAACTTATTTGAAAACGCCATGATCGCCTTTGAAAAAGCCCTCGAGTTGGAAAAAAAGAGCATCGGGATAATGGATTCGCCCAGGGAAGAAAAGGCGGTTCTTTACTTGCCAGGAGACATCCCCCTTATCACCTCTCAGGAAATTGATGAATTTTTAGGAAAGTGTGACCTCCAGCGGTTTGATTTTTTCGTAGGGATAAGTACTGACGAAAGCCTGAAGCCATTTTATCCGACCAAAAGCAACAAAGGAATTAAGATGGCGTACTTCTATGTAAAAGATAAGAAATTTCGCCATAACAATATGTATCTTGCAAAACCTTTAAAAATCAGAAACCTTCATTATATTCAAAAAATGTATGACTATCGGTACCAAAAAGAATTTGTTAATTTCCTCAGACTCCTCTGGACATTTTCCAGGGCCAATGTTCAGTGGAGAGGATTCTCCTACTACCTCATTCTTCATTGGAATCTTTTTATTGCCCGTCTCGGCTTAGAATTCCTGACACCCTTGTTTAGGCAACTCATTAGTTTGGAAGGTATCGAGAAAACGACGGGAAGTGTATTGGGGTGTAAATTAAAAATCGTAGAAACTAAATTGATCGGAGCCGCAATAGACATTGATAATGAAAAGGATTATGAAACAATAAGCATTATGTTTAGTCGCTGGCGTGAATACCAAAAAAGCCTCATTCACTATCCACCAGTAGCATCCCACATTGGGGGCCAAACTGCATTATGAGTTCGGGAAAACCGATTTTCATTCTTACCGGTGTTCTAAGCTCATTACTATTTTTATTTTGTGATGATGTCTTAGCCTGGGGACCAGGTATTCACATTGCCCAGGGTCAGTTTGTTTTCGAGAACCTAAGCTTGGTTTTACCGGCAATTCGAGAATTACTGCAACACTATCCCATAGATTTCTTGTATGGCTGTATGAGCGCGGATATTTTTATCGGAAAAGGATCCCGGAGACGGGACAACCATTGTCACAATTGGGCGATTGGTTTAAAGATGCTTCTCGTGGCCCAGGAACCTTTTGAAAAAGCTTTTACCTACGGGTACCTTTCTCATCTGGCAGCAGATACGGTGGCACACAACTTTTATATTCCCAATCTCCTTTACCGTACCTCTACTACCCGAAAATTTGGGCACCTCTACTGGGAGTTTCGTTCAGATATTTTTACTGAAAAAAAATACTGGAAGATAGCCAAGGAGGTCATTGTCCATCATGATCCGAGAGCTGATCATTTCATGGTTCAGACAGTCCCCCATCGAATTTTTTCATTTAATACCAAGAAACGCATTTACTCAACCTCCATCCACATTTATGATTTAGACCAATGGCGTCAGACCGTTACTTTGGTTTCCCAGAGATCACGGTGGGAGGTAACCCGAGAATACATCGAGTATCTCAAAAAACTCTCCTTTTATCTCACGATTGATTTTCTCAGCAATCCTCAGCAGGCAGTTTGTCTTAACTATGATCCCGTTGGCTCAGACAATATTCGTGAAGCCAAAAAAAGAAGACGCTTGGTCAGGAAGTTGAACGGGAAAAATCCCACGAACATGGGATTTGAAATTCCTTCCGAGATGGCAGAAAGGGTAGCCACAATAGAAAATGAACGCTTTTTTCACCAGAAAAGGGAGGAGAGATATGTATACTGAGATTCCGGACAGTTTGGTAATAAAAAATAATACCAAGATTCTTTTCCTTATCCTTGATGGACTTGGAGGTTTACCCATAGAAGAATATGGGGGCACCGAATTGCAGGTTGCCTGGACTCCAAATTTCGATCAGCTTGCGGGCAGGTCTTCTTGTGGTCTTCTTACCCCGATTGCTCCCGGGATAACTCCTGGGAGTGGCCCAGGGCACTTTGCCCTTTTCGGGTTTGATCCGATCAAAACCACTATCGGCCGGGGAGTTCAGGAAGCAGCAGGCATTGGGTTTCCTTTACAGGGTAAAGATGTTGCGGCCCGGTTCAATTTTGCTACCATTGATAACGAAGGCAAGATTGTGGATCGGCGGGCCGGCCGTATTTCTACCGAGGAAAATGAACGAAATTGTAAAAAATTGCGTCAGAACATTAACCTTGGTGCTGAGGTTGAAGTGTTTATCGAGACAGTGAAGGAACATCGTGGTATCGTTATATTCCGAGGAGAAGGTTTGAGTGGGGAGATTAGTGATACTGATCCTCAGCAAGAAGGCCTTTTGCCGTTAGATCCAATTGCGATTGACCCTGAGGCCCAAAAAACTGCTCAACTGGCAAAGGAGTTCATTGCTCAGGCGAAAAAAATCCTGGCTGACGAATCAAAGGGTAACATGCTTTTGTTGCGGGGTTTTGCGAAAAACAAAGGCTTCCCTTCCATGAAAGAGAGATTTGATCTCAATGCGGTGGCTATTGCTGTCTACCCGATGTATAAAGGAATCGCTCATCTTCTGGGGATGGCTGTGATTCCGGATCTACCAAGCATCCATGAGGAAATTGAGGCATTAAAGGCCAATTACGACAGCTACGACTTTTTCTTTTTCCACTTCAAATATACTGATTCACGGGGAGAAGATGGAAACTTTCTGGAAAAGGTGAAAGCTATTGAACAAGTTGATACCCTGCTTCCGGATATTTTGTCCCCTGGATTTGATGTGGTTGTGGTGACAGGTGACCACTCTACCCCTGCCAAAATGGCAAGTCATAGCTGGCACGAATTACCCGTTCTCCTCTGGGCTAAAACCTGCCGGGTAGATACGGTGACAAAGTTCGACGAAATAAGCTGCATCCAAGGTGCACTGGGACATTTGCTGACCAAAGACCTGATGACACTGGCCTTAGCCCATGCCCGGCGTTTAGAAAAGTTTGGTGCCTGAAGAAAGTGCTTCTATGGATGACCCTCAAAAGAGAATCACAGAGCTTCGCGAGATTATAAATTACCACAACTATTGCTATTACGTTCTTGATAGCCCGGAAATTCCCGATGAAGAATATGACCGCCTTTTTCGGGAGTTGGAAGACATAGAGAGAAAATTTCCTCAGTTCATCACCCCTGATTCTCCTACCCAACGCGTAGGAGCTCCGCCCTTAGAAGCATTTCGCACGGTAACCCATAGCATCCCCATGCTGAGCTTGGGAAATGCTTTTGCTGAAGAGGAAGTCATCGAGTTTGACCAGAGGTTAAAACGATTTCTTAAGGATCAGGCCACCATTAGTTATGTGGCAGAGCCAAAACTTGATGGTTTGGCAGTGGAACTGGTTTATAATGAGGGAATCTTAAGTGTTGGGTCAACCCGTGGGGATGGGATTATGGGTGAGGAAGTTACCCAAAACCTAAAAACAATAAAATCAATCCCTTTGAGACTCCTTGCCCAAACTATTCAAACAATGCCCGCCCGATTGGAAGTACGGGGGGAAGTGTACCTGGGACTTAAAGCCTTTAACGAGTTAAACCGCAAAAGGGAAGGGGAGGGAGAACCAAGATTTGCGAATCCCCGTAATGCTGCTGCCGGCTCCCTTCGCCAGCTCGATTCGTCTATTACGAGTACACGGCCACTTGATATTTTCTGCTACGGAGTGGGAATGGTGGAAGGCCACTCATTTTCCTCCCAGTGGGAGGTTTTGCAGACGCTTCCAAAATGGGGGTTTAAAGTAAATCCCCATATCCAGGTTTGCCGGAACATTCATGAGACCATTGAGTATTACCATACCATAGAGAAAATCCGCGACGCCTTGGATTATGAGATCGACGGCGTGGTAATAAAAGTAAATGACGTTGCCCTTCAGGAGAAACTTGGTACCATATCCCGAAGTCCCCGCTGGGCTTTGGCATATAAATTTTCGCCTCGCCAGGCAATCACTAAAATCATCGAGATCATACCCCAGGTGGGTAGAACCGGAGCCATTACTCCGGTTGCAGTCATGGACCCGGTGTTTATTTCCGGGGTAAAGGTCAGCCGGGCTACCCTTCATAACCAGGATGAAATTGACAAAAAAGATATTAGAATCAACGATACTGTGGTTGTCCAGAGGGCGGGAGATGTGATTCCAGAAGTGGTAAGCGTGGTAAAAGAAAAGAGAACTGGAGAAGAAATTCCCTTTAGAATTCCCTCTCAATGCCCTGTCTGTGGTTCTTCAGTAGTAAGATTAGAAGGGGAGGCGGTCCATCGCTGTCTTAACCTTTCGTGTATTGCCCAGTTAAAGGAGACCATAAAACATTTTGCCTCAAAGCGAGCCATGGATATCGAGGGATTGGGGGAAAAACTGATTGATAAATTAGTGGATGAAGGGCTTATTAGGGATGTGGCTGATCTTTACCACCTTAAGGTAGAAGACATTATTCCCCTTGAACGAATGGCGGAAAAACTGGCTACCAATATCATTAATGCCGTCGAAAAAAGTAAAGAAAGAAGCTTGGAACGTTTTCTTTTTGCCCTGGGGATACGGCACGCAGGGGAACATCTGGCAGGGGTTCTGGTAGAGCAGTATCCGAATGTGGAAGAACTCATGGATGCTTCGGAGGAAGAATTGAAACAGATTGATGGTATTGGCCCTGAAGTTGCCCGAAGCATAGTGTCATTTTTTTCTCAGGAGAACAACCGGAAACTCGTTGCCCGTTTGAAGGATGTAGGTATAAAATTGGGTGTTCAAAAAAAGAAAAAAGAGACCAAACTTCAGGGCAAAAACTTTGTCTTTACCGGAATCTTGACCCAATTTACCCGGGACGAAGCAAAGAACCTGGTTGAATCATTAGGAGGGAAGACAACATCCAGTGTGAGTAAAAAAACTGACTATGTTGTGGTGGGCGCTGATCCAGGATCTAAATACGAGAATGCTAAAATGTTGGGAATTCCGCTTCTCACCGAGGATGAATTTAAAACCTTAATAGGGAAGTGAAGTCTCCACTGCCTGTAAGGCGAGGGTTTTTCTCCTATTCTTGAATATTATTACTTGCCATAATAAACTTGACAAATTTAATTAAAACAATTAAAATACTCATCCAGTTTTAGTAATGACTTTTTTGACAGACTACCTGAGTTGAGAGTAAATTATGGGGAGATTTCCCCCTGAACCATTTGTCTTGAAAAGATGGGTTTGTTATGCTGATGTCAACCAGAGGTAGATATGGAGCGAGAGTAATGCTGGAATTAGCCCTCCGCTATGAGGAAGGAGCTATACCGCTCAAGCATGTTGCGGAAAAGCAAGAAATTTCACCAAAATACCTTGTTCAGATCATTACTTCCCTTAAAGCAACAGGGCTGGTAACGAGCATCCGTGGTTCTGGGGGAGGATATGCCTTGGCCAGACCACCATCACAGATAACGCTTAATGAGGTGATACGGGCTATGGAAGGATCTACGGCGTTGGTAAATTGCGTTGATGATCCTTTGAACTGTCATCGGGCAGATTCTTGCGCAATGAGAGATGTTTGGGTCCAAATTCATAATGCCATGGATAATATACTGGGATCTTTGAGTTTAGAAATGCTGGCAAAAAGGCAAAAAAAGAAAGAGCGCTCTGTCACTACATTATGAAAATGATCGAGAAACATTGACAAGACATGGCCAGGATAACTTTATCGTGAAATTTATGTTTAACCTAAATTGAGCGATTTTTTTGCATGAATTGTGAGACATCTACGTAGGGACAATTCTGGATGTAGGGGCAATTCATCTGCCTGTGCGGTACACGCAGACAGGTGAATTGCCCCTATTGGATGCCGGATCAAGTCCGGCATGACAGTAACTCAGTAGGTTGACGTTGTCATTCCCGCGGAAGCGGGGATCCAGGCTATGAGGCATCGACTCATATCAAAAAATCGCTCAATTTAAGTAATAGAAACAAGGCGTTATGATTTCTATCGTCACGTGCATGAGTAAATGACCAGGAATTTTAGTTAGAGGAGGTAATTAAAACATGGCAAAAGCAATAGGCATAGACTTAGGGACAACCAATTCAGTGGTAGCGATCATGGAAGGAGGAGAGCCTAAAATTATCGTT
>JAZDOO010000343.1:0-2626 GCA_043798555.1 Pseudomonadota bacterium
ATGCTCTGTCTGAATAGTTAGTCCCGAAGAGGCGCAGAAATGGCAGAACAAAGATACAGAATAAAGATATTTTTTTTGTGCCTTTTGCGCTTTTTTGCGGCCATAAGCGGTTAAAAGTGAAATCTTCGTTTACATAGCCTCAAGGGAAGAACATGTCAATGAAACCTGCTCTGGACAGTCCTAGATCATGACCCCGGCTGGACTGTATGCGTCAAGCGCCCTCCTGGGCGGGCTCGGGGCCTGGATAATCGCGAGAATCGGTGGAAGGCTGGTGTTGCTAGATCACCCTAATGAGCGGAGTTCCCACAAAGAGCCAACTCCGAAAGGCGGCGGGATTGGAATCTTAGCCGCTTTTCTGTTTGCCTCAATTATTATCGATGTACCCATAGTTTTCTGGGCGCCTTCAGCATTTATTGCGCTGATGGGTTTTTTAACCGCAGGAAGCGGGGTCACATTGAATTGTGAATTAAAAAAGCGGTGAAGGGGTGAACCGGTGAAGAGGTCGGAACCATAGGGATCAGAGTATTGTGAAATAGGGGACGTCCATGAAATAACAACTTCAATTTTAAAACAACTAATTACGCCCTATGAAGTCACGAAAATTAATGGAGAAGTGGCGGAGGATTTGTTTGAAAGGGTAAAGTAGGGGGGGAGCATTACCGGTTTGTTAATAAAATGACATCAAGTATGACACAATTTAGAGTTTTTGTACTTCTCAAAAACCTTATCATATGTGACATTATAAATTGCACATCGAATTCGCAGCATTTCGTTCCCTGTCTCTTTCACCCACCATGCCCCTGATCGCTTCATCCGCGTATGACATATGAATTTGTTGGCTGATTCAATGCCCCCACTGCCTATAGGATAACCCCCTATACGATCTCCTTGATAATGGACCCTATCACGGTTATGATCCAGGTAAACAATCAATTTACGGATTTCTTCTTCGGCCTCACTATTCTTTGGCTGCATTCGGCGCAGACCCCCAATCACATTACTGATCTCCGCAAAGAAAAGTCGACAGATCGTACTTTCCACCCACTGCAGAGCTTGTAGAGACTCTTCACCATATTGGGCTTTGGCTACTTTATAGATATGCTCAAGGCAGTGGTAATAATCCAGACCTGAAGAATTGGAATTGGGGTCGGACCAAGAAAAATGCATTTATATCAATATGTTATTCTCAAGAACATCCTGTTTTTGAGGCTTAAACGTGTGTTTTTGGCATCAAAAATGGCGGTTTAAGAAAAGAGGTGGGAAAGGTGATGAAAGGCAGTACATGCAGGGCCGGGGTGGGGAGTGAAGTGGCTGAGGATTTGTTCAATCGGGGCCTTTGCCTTCCCCGGTGAAATATGCTCCGCTGTTGTAAACAAATTTCACGGGGCATGCCTTCGGGGACTGCCATGACAGAATCCGACCTCAACCGCGTCATCTCCGTTATCCTCAAGTGCCGGAAAACCAGGTAAAACTAATTCTTACCCCTTTCTTCCTTAAGCAATTTTGGGTGATTTTGAAGCCCGCCATTTGCCGAAGAAGGCAGGTGGGACACGCAAGAAAGGCTAGGTGGAGTTGGAGATCGAGGATGTCAGGAAGAATATTAGAATTGGAAACTACAGGCTGACCATTCATGCTTTCGAGCGCTGTGTAGAGCGTGACATCTCGCCCGATGAAGTGGAATATGTTATACTCAATGGTGAAATTATAGAGGAGGCATATGACCCGACTTTGGATCCAGATGAATGGGAATCAGACTTCAAAAAAAGGAGAAAAAGAACATGAAATGCGCCGCATGTCATCATGAAATGACCGGTAAAAGGGGAGAAATTGACCTGAGGATCGCAGGTGTACTGTATTTAGTAAGAAATGTGTCATATGAAGAATGTCCCTCCTGCGGTGAAAAGGTAATTTCACCGGATATTACTAAAATCTTATATCAAAAAATTAAAAATGAGGAATTTGTTAAGAAAATGATCAATATTCCTGTGCTTGATGGGACCTATGGTTAAATGTTGTTATATAAAGCGTGCTAAATGGGAAATGTTTCTAGGGACAGAGTTGGCAACTTGCAAACTTACTGATATCACAGTATCTTACCGATTTCGGCCTTGGGCCAGTTTCGGTAAGCTGAGCTTCCATGGATTATGACGAACTGATATGGCAGGGCAGGGTAGGAGATTCAGAGACCCGGGGTCACATCTTGAATTGTGAATTAAAAAAACGGTGAAGAGGGGAAGAGATAAGGCTGAGTTGAGTTTGCGAATGCTGCCGAAGAGATGTATAATTCAGATGGTTATCCGCAAGACTGCTGAAGTTGATTGTGTTGTGAGTCTGAAGCAAGGGGGTCATCCGAGGAAGGAAATTCCTGTATTCAGAGTATCCGTTTTGGATTCGGAGCCTTTTACTGTGGATAGGCGTTGGATCTTCGACTTCTGTATTTGGCTTGAAAGCCTGGGTCATAAAAGGCTGGGAAACCTCGAGGGATGAATAAGGAAGAGAAGATAGGATACTGGGTCAAGTCATCCGGGAAGGACTGGAAGGTGGCAAATCATCTTTTCGAAAAAGGCGATTACGCGTATGCACTTTTCTTTGGGCATCTTACGATTGAAAAACTTCTTAAGGCCAT
>JAZDOO010000362.1:0-3536 GCA_043798555.1 Pseudomonadota bacterium
CAGAGGTTGAAGGACCACCAGGGTCAACAAAAAAGGTCGGGAATGGTATAATTGTTTTTTTCGCCACAGCAGTCCTGCCCACATCATTACCAAAAAATAGAGAAATCCAATGGCTATCATTATACGGAAAAACCAGAACGTGATTCCGGCAACGGCAAAAGCGGTTGTCTCAAAGGATGCTACCAGCATATGACTCAGGTGCGAAGGCAGGGAGGGAATAAATAAATACGCAAAAGCCGGAGAGCTTTCCTCTTGCTCCATGATAAGTACCGTGGTATTATTCAATTAATAAAAATAAGGAGGTAAATGGTGGAAAAATATAATACTATTATTGCAAACGTCATGAGCTTCATGAAGAGTAGGGCGATCCTTACCGCAGCAGAACTGGATCTCTTTACCAGGATTCATGAAACACCTGGTACTGCAAAGGAATTAGCTGAAAGGACAGGACTTGATGAGCGAGCTACCACTCGTATCCTAGACTGCCTCATCACCTTCAGTCTTCTTGAAAAGAAAACTGGTTACTACTTCACCACCGAAGAAGGTTCGCTGCTTTCTTATCGTCATCCGGAAACGATTCTTCCCTTAGTGCTCCACATGAACTATCTTTGGCATAATTGGAGCAACCTTACCGATATCATAAGAAAGGGGGCGGATCCAGAGCGGAGGTCAAATCGTAAGGAGAACGCAGAGCGAAATAAAGCCTTCATCGGAGCAATGCATGCGATCGGTCAAGCTCTTTCCAGGGAAGTCGCTGATACCTACGACCTAAGCCATTTTAAACGGCTGCTTGACGTTGGAGGAGGGTCTGGAACGTACACCATTGCTTTTCTTAAGAAAAATCCACGGATGAGGGCAGTACTTTTCGATCTCGAAAATGTTATCCCGATGGCAGAAGAAAGGCTTAATGCAGGAGGACTTAAAGAGAGGGTCGAACTGTTAGCGGGAGATTTTTATCAAGATGAACTTCCCAGGGGCTGTGATCTGGCGCTCCTTTCGGCAATTATCCATCAGAACAGCCCGAAGGAGAATGTTGCTCTCTTTCGCAAAATTTACCGCGCACTGGATCAAGGGGGGACATTACTCATCCGGGATCACATTATGGATGAATCCCGCACAAGACCACCGGCAGGAGCTCTTTTTGCCTTGAATATGGTGATAAATACTCCCGGTGGCGATACGTATACATTCTCCGAGGTTAAAGAGGGATTGGAAGAGGCAGGTTTCACCGACATAAGATTGGTGAAGGTCGGCGAAACAATGGACTGCCTGGTGGAAGCTAAGAAACTACTTTGAAGTAACATTGTGAGGAACACTGGTGTGAAAACGGTAATTATTTTGATTGCGGCGATGATAGAATTTTTTAGCCTCCCAGTATGGGCTTTACCGGTTAATGCTGAAACGAAGTTTGAACCACCCAAAAAAACCGCTTATGTTCCCGCTGAACTCTTGGTAAAGTACAGACCTTCAGTTAAAGCCTTGGCTTCACGCTATTTTCAAACCAAGTGGGGTATTACCACCATCAGGACTTTTGAAAAAATCGGGGTATCTCACGTAAAGCTCCCCAAAGACATGACGGTTGAGCATGCTTTGGAGATCTGCCGGGGCGATCAAAATGTGGAATATGCTGAACCCAACTACTATCGCTACGTCCTTTTCATTCCCAATGACCCTTATTTTCAACAACAATGGGGGTTACAAAATCGGGGGCAGGAAATAAACGGTATGGTGGGAACCACTGATGCGGACATAGATGCACCAGAAGCCTGGAATGTTACCCCCGGAGGTGACGATAGTGTGATTGCTGTTATAGACTCGGGAGTAGATATAACTCATCCCGATTTATCGGATAACATCTGGGTTAATAGTGGTGAAATACCATATAACGGTATTGATGATGATGGAAATGGTTACCGTGATGATGTGTGGGGCTGGGATTTTGTGGAAAATGACAACTATCCTGATGACCCGCTTAGTCACGGAACCCATGTGGCTGGTACTATCGCTGCTAAGGGCAACAATGCTATTGGTATTACTGGTGTCTGCTGGACAGTGAAGATCATACCACTAAGGGCCTTTGATGATTCTGGTACGGGGACGGTAGATGATGAAATTGCCGCCATTGAGTACGCCATTACTAACGGTGCTAAGATTATCAACTTAAGCCTTGGAGGCTATGAATTTAGTCAATCAGAGTACGAGGCTATCGCTCATGCGCGCTCGTCTGGAGTCCTGATGGTTGCCGCTGCTGGTAACAGTGGAATGGATAATGATGCTTCCCCTCTTTATCCAGCAAGCTATGACCTTGACAATATCATTTCGGTAGCCGCGTCTGATCAGAACGACCAACTGGCTGATTTTTCCAACTATGGGTCAACTACTGTGGACGTGGCTGCACCGGGAGTAAATATTTTTAGCTGTCTGCCGGTTCAGAAAGAATCTACGAATGCAGAGTATGGTTTCAAGACCGGCACCTCCATGGCAACCCCTCATGTTTCCGGCATTGCCGGGTTGATCTGGTCTGTTAACCCTACGCTTTCCTACAGCGAAGTGAAAAACGCTATTCTTTTTTCGGCGGACAGGTTTGAGGTATTGTGGGGAAAGATGCTCACTGGTGGCCGGGTGAATGCTTATAATGCGTTACTCAATTTTGTAACTCCGGCTCCCTCAGTAGTGGTGCCCTATGTAAATGCTGCTGAGTTTACTACCTTTTTTAAGGTAAGTAATCTTGGGTCGGAAAGAGTGTATGTTGATGCGGAGGTGATGGATGATGATGGAAATAGGGATACAGTACATGCAATTGCAAAAATTCTCCCGAATGTCACCCAATTGATAGGGGCAAGTGATTTGATTGCGTGGATGACAGCCATAAACAATCGCTCATTTGCAGTGAGGCTTATATTTAAAAATGGAGATATAAATACTATTCATACCACCGGTATAATGAAAACCGAAAGGTATTCACACGTGATGCCCGTATATAAGACTGACAAGGCAAATGCAGACTTTCCAGTGGTTCTGTTTACTCCTTATCTGGAGACCTCTATAACCTTTCCCACCTATGTGAAGATTAACAACTGGTCAGAAAATGAGGCTCCGGTTACGGTGACCGTGAGGTCAAATGATGGAAGTTTGGTTGATACAGGTAGCTTGACACCAATTTCGGCCCATACTACCAACGCTTATATTGGCTTTGAGATTGCCGCGCAGTTTGGTATTCACGATAATTCTTTCTCGGCTGAATTCAGTGTTTACGGAGAGGCAGATAAAATCTTCGGTGTGGTCTGCCAACAATCAGAAAATGGGGAAGCTGTTATCCCCCTTTACAAGAACAAATCAACCACAAATTCTATTTACAGCTATTACTGACTGGCTAACCAACTTTATTTTTGCCTAACCGATTAAATCATGGAGGAGATAAGATATGGACGTTAAACGGTGGTTTAAAAAAAATAAGTTATTACAGACCGAAGATTACTGGGCTATCTGGCTTGGGTTGCTGATCATTGTGGTAACCATGATTGCCTTCTGGTCAG
>JAZDOO010000378.1:0-5822 GCA_043798555.1 Pseudomonadota bacterium
CCAGGATTTCTAACACAGTAGACCAAACGTCTCTGCCCCTCAATAATACAGTTTATGGTTTGTGCAGATGATTTAACAGATATATTTATTCGGTTGTGGTGCTGCCTTTAATACTTCACCAGGGCTAATACAGGCACGTCAATTAACCGTTTTCATTTCAATAGTGCCGCGGTAAGCAGCAAGGATCTGTTTGAAAAATCGTTTATCCTCACCATTGTCAACCAGTGAGATTGCTTTGCCACGGTTACCGGCACGAGCAGTGCGCCCCACCCTGTGCGTGTATGATTCAATATCCCATGGAATATCATAGTTGTATACATGGGTGATGTTGTTAATGTGCAAGCCTCGTGCAGCGACATCGGTCGCGACTAGAACGTTAAATGCTTTATGGTGGAAATCGGCGGTCACGCACTCCCGCTGTTTCTGTGTCATTCCGCCATTCAAGCATCGAGCCTGAATGCCTTTATGGCTTAACTGTCTGGCAATTGTTTCAGTCTTATGTTTGCGGTTACAGAACACGAGGGCAAGATTTCTTTCCTGTTTCAAGAGGTGGATCAAAAGCTGCAGCTTTTGATCAGAGCTGGTTTGGTAATAGGTCTGGTTCAGAAATTCGGGTTTTACCTTCGACGCTAACTGCACGCGCTTCGGGGTACGGAGATACTTCTGACCCAAATGTACAATTTCGTTTGAAATAGTTGCGCCGAAAAGAAGCGTCTGTCGCTGTCGGGGTGCATGCCGGATGATTTTTTCGATATCGTTAATAAAACCCATATCAAGCATCCTGTCCGCTTCATCTATGACCAAATAATGGATTGTGTCCAGACACAAAACGCCGCGCATCAGCAGATCGATCAGACGCCCGGGAGTCCCGACAATAATATTGGTGCGGTCTATCTTCCTGATCTGTTCGCTGATGGATACTCCACCGTAAACGGGCGTTACGCCTAAATGATTACCGTGTGAAAATTTGACAAACTCGGCTGCTATCTGTAAAGCCAGCTCGCGGGTCGGCACAATCACGAGTGCTTTCAATCCGTCGCGCCGATTGATCCGCTCAATGAGTGGAATGGCAAAGCTTAAGGTTTTACCGGAACCTGTTTCTGACTGAGCGATGACATCCTGCCCTTCAAATATCGCCGGTATTATTGCTCGTTGTACCGGCGTTGCCGTAGTAATGTTATGACTGTCTAAAAGCCCAATCATTGCTGTGCTGAGCTGCAGTGATTCTGAATTCATATATCTCTCCTATCGCATATACCCAGATAAGTTTCATTTTTTCTCTGGCATTATGGTTTCACTTCTTTGTTATTATCAGACAGATAAATCCCAATCTGTCGCTCAGCAGATTGGGATTTCTGTTGCATTTGTGTGGCTACAGCTTACTGACGTTTATAGCCTGAAACCCTTTGGGGCCTTTCTGAACGTCAAAAGTAACCTGATCGTCTTCGTTAAGGCTTTTGTGGCCATCACCGCTGATGCCTGAGTAATGGACGAACACATCCTCACCAGTCTGCCGTTGGATAAAGCCAAACCCTTTTGATTCGTTAAACCATTTTACTGTTCCGTTTTCCATTAGATAGAATCCTTTCTGAAAAGTTTACTAATCCCGCTCATGAGCGGGATTCAAATGTGTACATCCGGTATGAAGTGCCTTCAAATGCAAAAATCGCAACCACGGTTTGAGCGAAACACCATAGTTGCGATTAGAGTTGTTCTGCTACTGCTTTTTATTATATAAACTTTAGCGAAACGAGTCCAGAGTCCTGGATTTAAAAGCTCAACAACGGTGTACGGTTAAATTGTATTTAAAAAATATCATAGCTATTTCGAAATAGCAAGAACTATTACTTGCTGATAAATTTTGGAAAAATTTTAATGTAAACACTTCTTTTTACGGTCTTATGGTGATAACATATAAACTTAAGAAACTTTTTGTTCTGGATTCCCGCTTCTGCGGGAATGACAGGAGGAGGTCAGCACCTGCTTTTTTGCTGCAACTTTTGAACATCACTAAGAATTTACTAAGCGAGGTTTGCCATGGGAGCACTAAAACTGGGAATTCCGAAAGGGAGTCTGGAAAATGCCACGATCAAGCTGTTTCGTAAGTCAGGATGGAGAATTTCTCTGGGAACAAGAAGCTATTTCCCTAATATTGATGACGAAGAACTTTCCTGTAGGTTAATCCGGGCTCAAGAAATGTCCTGGCACGTGGAAAGTGGGGCTATAGACGTTGGAATCACGGGCATTGACTGGATAAAAGAAAATGAATCTGAGGTGGTGGTGGTCCAGGATTTGATCTATTCGAAATCTACCCTCAAACCTGCCCGTTGGGTTTTGGTAGTTAAGGAAAATTCCCCGATTCAAAAGCTGGAAGACCTGGAAGGGGGAAAAATTTCCACTGAATTAGTAAATTTTACTAAAAGGTACTTTGCTGAACGGGGCATCACTGTTGTGGTTGAATTTTCCTGGGGGGCCACGGAAGCAAAGGTTGTCGAAGGACTTGTAGATGCCATTGTAGAGGTAACTGAAACCGGGAGCACCATCAGGGCCCACAATTTAAGGATTGTCTGTGAATTGATGAAAACCAATCCCCAGTTGATTGCCAATAAACAGTCCTGGCAAGATCCCTGGAAGCAAGGGAAAATAAAACAGATCGCCCTTTTACTTAAAGGGGCCATTCAAGCGGAAACCATGGTGGGGCTCAAGATGAACGTTCCTGACAGTAAATTAGAGAGCATCATAAAACTCCTTCCGAGCCTTACCTCACCCACGATTGCCCGACTTTATAATTCCGAATGGTATTCAGTTGAAACCATTATCGCCGAAGCTATGGTCCGGGAACTCATTCCCGAATTACAGAAAAATGGAGCTGAAGGAATTATCGAGTACCCCCTTAATAAGGTAATTTGAAAGAGCAATCTGGTAATTTCATATCTTGATGCTATTCCTGGAGTCGTAACTCATGGACTATTGGGATCCTGCCTGGTAGATTCGATGGATTTTGGGAAATTAAGTTGAAATCCTGGGATGTAGCTGCCGGTGCCCTTATCGTGCGGGAAGCGGGAGGCTTAGTATCTGATTTTGCGGGAAATAATTTTGTCACTAACCCTGAGGAAATCCTTGCTTCCAATGGCAAAATACATTCCGCCATGCTGGAAGTAATACAAAAGACTGCCCGATTGCATTATTGTTTCCCCCTTCATCCGCACGGGACCGCTGACGATTAATAATCCCGAATTTCGCAATGTTCGATTCACTTATTTGGTGACTTTGGACGCAGGCTAAAGCCTGCGGCTACCAGTAATCGGGAACGAACCTTGCGAAATTCGGGATAATCAGCAGGTACCCTTCTCCAAAGTGACCCCCCCTTGTATTTAATTCCTTGAAAATCAATATATTTTAGACTATAAAACGTTAAACATGGTTAGGTTCACAGGAATACGTTGATGGACAAGATAATTATTCGCGGAAAAAAGAAATTAACCGGGAAAGTGTTGATCAGCGGCTCAAAGAATGCTGCCCTTCCTTTAATGGCCGCAACCCTGCTCACGGAGGGGTGGAATACCTTTACGAATGTCCCCCATCTCCGGGACATTAAAACTGCCCAAACCCTTCTTGAACATTTGGGGGTAGAAGTAAGGGACGGAAGCGAACTTCAAATCAATGCAACTGGCCTGAACAGTCATATCGCTCCCTATGAATTAGTAAAAACCATGAGGGCCTCCATATTGGTATTGGGCCCACTGCTTGCTCGTTTGAAACGAGTGAACGTTTCTTTGCCCGGAGGCTGTGCTATCGGTGCCCGTCCGGTTGATCAACACTTAAAAGGGCTGGAACTTATGGGAGCGAAAATTGAAATTGACCATGGGTACATAATAGCTCGAACCAATGAACTTAAGGGAGCGAAAATCTATTTTGATGTTTCCACGGTTACCGGTACCGAAAACCTGATGATGGCTGCCTCGCTCGCTAAAGGGACGACCATTCTCCATAACGCGGCTCAAGAGCCCGAGGTGGTAGAATTAGCTCAGGTTCTTAATAAAATGGGCGCTAACATTGAAGGGGCAGGTTCGGAAGTGGTTACCATCGAGGGAGTAAAGGATCTCCGACCGGTTTCGCATCACATTATGCCGGATCGGATTGAGGCGGGCACCTATTTAATCGCCGGAGCGTTAGTTGGGGGAACAGTAGAAGTTTACCCCTGTAGTCCTTCCCACCTTGGGGCCCTTATCCAGAAATTTGAGGAAGCAAAGGTAAAGGTTGAGGTAGGAAAAGACCGGGTGAAAGTAAAGGGAGGCAACCCTATAAGAAGCGTGAACATCACTACCCTGCCCTTCCCTGGTTTCCCCACTGACATGCAAGCCCAGTTCATGGTGCTTATGTCACTTGCCGAAGGGACAGGGGTTATTACCGAAACGGTGTTTGAGAATCGTTTCATGCATGTGGGCGAATTGCAAAGAATGGGCGCGGAGATTAAAATTAACGGAAACATGGCCATCGTGCAAGGAGTCAAGCAGTTAAGTGGAGCCTCAGTTATGGCTACCGACTTGCGGGCCAGCGCCTCTCTCCTTTTAGCAGGTCTGGCTGCTAAAGGAGTAACTGAGGTATCACGGATTTATCATCTTGATCGAGGCTACGAGTCCATTGAGAAAAAACTGCAAGGTCTCGGGGCGAGTATTGAACGAGTGAGGGAATAACGGAAAAAATGCCATGAAAGTGCTCAGGGTGTGGGAAAAAGGATTTTACAAGAAATTTAAAGCGTTACACTCTCATATTGGTAAAGAGAGTCAAAGTATCGAGTCCGAGGTTCAACATATTCTCCATGATGTAAAAACTCGGGGCGACCGTGCGCTCTTAGAATATACTGCCCGTTTTGACAAGGTTACTCTTTCCCCGAATGAGCTGCAGGTGTCCGAAAAGGAACTCGAACAGGCCTGGGGGAACCTCTCGCCTGAAGAACAACAAAGCTTCACTCTCGCGAAAGAAAACATTGAAACCTTCCATCGCCAGCAACTCTCCCGCTCATGGATCATGACCGGCCCCAATGGAGCAGTCACCGGACAGGTTGTGGTCCCGTTAGAGAAAGTTGGTATCTATGTTCCCGGTGGGAAAGCCTCCTACCCTTCCTCGGTTCTGATGAACGCTATTCCAGCGCGGGTGGCTGGTGTACCAGAAGTGACTATGGTCACCCCCCCCGCTCCAGATGGAATAAATAGTTATACCCTCGCGGCAGCGAAAATCTGTGAAATCAAAAAGATATATCGCGTTGGCGGGGCCCAGGCGATTGCAGCGTTAGCCTATGGTACCGCTACCATCCCCCGGGTGGACAAAATCGTTGGTCCGGGAAATATCTATGTAACGGCAGCGAAAAAATTAGTAGCCGGAGAGGTGGGAATTGATATGTTGGCCGGCCCCAGCGAAATCCTGATCATTGCTGACTCCAGTGCCAGACCTGACTTTATTGCTGCTGATCTTTTGTCCCAGTCAGAGCATGATGAAGAGGCAAAAAGCATCCTCATTACCCCCTCCGAAGCACTGGTTTCAAAAGTGCAGGAAGAAATAAAATCCCAACTAAAAAACCTTCCCCGGCAACGAATTCTTAAAACCGCCTTAAACCGACATGGATGGATTATTATCACCGAAACCCTTATGCAATCATTAGAGTTCGCAAATGAGATCGCACCCGAACATCTTCTTCTCGCTGTTGAAGACCCTTTCAGCCTTCTGGGAGAAATTAGGCATGCTGGCTCGGTTTTTTTGGGCCAGTTTTCCCCAGTAGCTGCTGGAGACTATCTCGCTGGACCTAACCATGTCCTTCCTAC
>JAZDOO010000381.1:0-5403 GCA_043798555.1 Pseudomonadota bacterium
TAGAGAGTGATTTTGATTCCATCAGCCATAGAGAAAAAGCTGAGGAGAACTTTTTTAGCCTTGTGAAAATTCGAAAACACTATTGCCAAATCAGTATTATTGACTCCTCAGGCCAGGAAGTACTCAGGATAGATAATAGGCACGCTGGCGCCGCTTTTATTGTTCCGGAGTCCCAGCTGCAAAATGAGAAGCACCGAGGCTACTTTCAAGAAGCCATGAGGATGAAGAGCGATCAGATCTACGTTTCTCCCATAGACTCAAAGCTTGAAGGAGAAAAGGGAGGGTTGCCCAATGTACCGATGCTAAGGTTAGCCACTCCCTTGTTTGACTTCAAAAACGAAAAGGAGGGGGTTTTAGTTCTGGATATATATTTCTCAGAAGCTCTCCACCATCTCCCCGAAACTATATCTATTCATACGGAAGAAGGGAATCTAATATTATTAAAATCAGACGGGACTTTTGACTTCAAAAAGTCACCTTATAATTTTAGTGGCCGTTCTGGCATGCTGAGTATTTCAGATGTGGAAACTATTCACTATGATACCTTGGAATTTCTCCCTGACAAGAGATTGATTCTGGCAATACATCATTACCACCCTTTGTTAAAACAGGCATTACAGAGACTCGTATTAGCCTCGGTAATACTTCTTGCCCTGTTTCTTTTCCTCATAACGATTATTGTCTACATAAATATCTCAAGATTCAGAGAATTAATAAAAGCTCAAAAAGCTATAATATTTTCTCTTGCCGGACTGGCTGAATCGAGGGATCCAGAAACAGGACATCATTTAGAAAGAACTAAACAATACGCGGTAGGACTGGCAAAACAGTTGCGTAAAAACAGGAAGTATCGTAAAATCATCACCAATGAGTTTATTGAAGACCTTTCCGATGGAGCCCCTTTACATGATATAGGAAAAGTAGGGATACGAGATCACATTTTATTGAAACAATCAGAGTTAACTGAGGAAGAATACGAAGAGATAAAGAAACACGTCCATATAGGAGAAAATTTGCTTCAGCATGCTCTTGATAAATTCACTCTTAAACAATCATCCTTAATCATGAGCATAAATATTTGCGCCTATCATCATGAGAAATATAATGGTAAGGGATACCCGGAAGGTATGAAAGGGGAGAAAATCCCTTTGGAGGCAAGAATCTTTGCCCTGTGTGATGCCTATGACGTCATTAGATCTAAAAGACCCTATAAAGACGGGTTGTCGCATGAAGAGGCAGTCAGGAGAATCAAGTCTGACAGAGGTGAGCACTTTGATCCGGATATTGTAGACGCTTTTCTGAAGCATGAGAAGGTATTCCTGGAGATAAGCCACTCTTATTTGGAGTAATCTTTACAGAATAGAGGAAAGCTGTAGTTGAGCACCAATAATAAAACGCCTCTTTTGGAAAAGGGGATTGTCCTCAATGGGAAGTGGGAAATAGTGGAACATATCTCCACTGGGGGAAAGGGTGAAGTGTATCGGGCCCGGCAGCTTAAGCTGGAGCGGGAAGTAGCGTTTAAGATCATCTCCCAGGACCTGCTCTCCTCATTTGACGGTGATGAGGAGGAAATCCAGACAGAAATAGAGCGGTTCCGGCGCGAAGTCCTCACCATGGCCCAGGTGCGTCATCCTAACATACTTCAGGTTTACGACCAGGATCGGGCCGTTATCGAAAAAAACGGCGCGGAGCTGACGATTGAGTATATAGTGATGGAGTATATTCCCGGACCTACTCTTCGATCCACTATACCGCCGGAAGGCTTACAGAATAACGAGAAGGAAATCCGAAAGTGGATAAGAGATTTCTTTTTGCCGGTATTGGATGGAGTGGAGGCAATCCATGATCTCGGCATTGTGCATAGGGACTTAAAGCCGGAAAATGTGCTCTTAGATGAATTTACTCCGAAAATTGCCGATTTCGGACTGGCAGGGGGTCCCCGGTGGCAGCGGGTTACCCGAAGTCACCACATGGATGGTACCTTTCCGTATATGTCCAAGGAACAACTAACGGATATGGGGGAAACTGATTTTCGTGGTGATATTTATGCTTTGGGGAAAATTCTTTACGAGGTCGTAATCGGAAAGATGACTAAAGACACGACCTTCCCCTTCAAGACCGCTCACCTTTCCAATCCCACTACTCCTTTCCTGAAACGCCTGGACCGTATCATTCAGCAAGCCACCGCAGAGGATAAAAAGAAGCGAATCTCGTCTGTGAAAGTTTTACGAAAAGCCCTCCTTGATGTTTTGGAAGAAACTGAAGAGTCCCTGTACCCATCCAGGAAGCTCCGAGCTTGGAAAATCCGTCTTACTGTGGCAGCGTTAGTACTGATTGTTGCCGCCTCCATAGTCTTTCACCTTCTCTATCATCGTGCAAAAACTTCTCGGCCGGATTCTTCCTTATCGCCTTCTCTCCTTCAATCTACGCCGAGTCTTGCCTCCAAAAATATCGAGAATATATCTCCATCAGTTGACGCCAAGGCTCCTCTTCCTTCGACCCTTAAAGGGAAAGATGCGGTCACTTTACATCTGATTCCGAAAGGAAAGTTAACTCTTCCGGTAAACTTTGGCCCGGAAGCTGGGAAAACATTAGAGATTGAAGCGTTTTACCTGGATGAAACTGAGGTCACCAATCGTAAATATGTAGACTTTCTAAATCAGGTTCTTCCGAGGATTCGGGTGGAGAAAGGCGTTGTTAAAGGCGATGGGAATATCTGGCTCCTTTTGGAGGAAGTGATGGAAGGATACGATCCCATTGTCTTCCACAATGGGAAATTTCTTGTTACCAATCCGGAGTATGATTGCCATGCTGTGGTTCGGGTCACGGCGTATGGGGCGGAGGCTTACGCTCGTTTTTATGGAAAACGGCTGCCAACTGAGGTGGAATGGTGGTATGCAATGAAGGAGACAAGTAAGAAGCCAAAATCTCCTTCTTCCCAACCCCAAGTTCCTACCCCTGTTTCGGTAGATCAATTTAGACCTAATGCCTATGGTGTTAAGGGCCTGGATGGAAATGTAAGCGAGTGGGGGGTAAAATTTCGGAAAGGGTCATCTCATGCAAGTGAGGAACAACAGTATATCGTCCTGGGTGGACTTAGAGCTGATTTTGCGAAAGAAAAAAGGATTATGTCTGGCATAATCCGCTATCCATGGGAAGGCTTAGAGGAAGTTGGTTTTCGATGTATATTAGACATCCCAGGCGAGGATGGATAGTTTTGCTTTAGTCATACAGCTATGAACATGGATAGGTCAAGTCACCTTCGTGATGGAGTTCGGGAAGCTTATTCGGCGGCAGCCGAGAGGCCCCACGAAGAACATGCGTTCCCAGTAGGCCGGAGTTTTGCAGAAAGCATAGGTTATCCGAAGGAGCAACTGGATCGGATGCCTTCAGTTTCAGTGAATGCCTTTGCTGGAGTTTCCAATGTCTCAATTTTTGCTAACCTTCCCGCCGAGGCTACAGTCCTTGACCTGGGGTGTGGAGCAGGCCTCGATTCTTTAATTGCTGCAGAACGGGTAGGGCCTAAAGGCAGGGTAATTGGAATAGATTTCAGCGATGCTATGCTCAGGCGTGCTCGCCAAGCTGCAGGGGAATTCGGAGGTAGCAACGTGGAGTTCTCTAAAGCAGATGCCGAAAAGTTGCCCCTGGAAGATGGTCTGGTTGACGTTGCCTTGGTGAACGGGATTTTCAACCTGAATCCGGCCCGGGACGCTATCTTCCGGGAACTGGCCCGGGTAATGCGAGAAGGCGGTGAAGTTTTTGCTGCTGAACTGGTTTTGCAAGAACCTCTTTCTCAGGAGATGCGCAAAAGTGAAACCAATTGGTTTGCCTGAATCGCCGGAGCGAAGGAGGTGGGTGCCTTTCTTGAGGAATTTAAAACAGTAGGTTTTCGCAACGCTGTTATTATGCGAATGACTCGCAACGCCCGAACCAAGGATCCGCGAGTGATGGCCACAGACGTATATGCTCAAAAATAGATCACAACTATAGGAGGGACATTATGAAAAAATTAGCGGTAATTACTTTAATCGTGCTGGTAGTAGCAAGTATAGGATGTGCAAAAGGGTATGAGGTAACCAAAAATGCAGGAGAGTATAGCGTTTCGTTGAAGATGGAAAAAAGTACTCCTACTGTTGGCGATAATCTTATTATGATTGCGGTCAAGGACGCAACCGGCAAACCGGTTACTGATGCCAGCATAACTGTTGAATATTCTATGCCTGCCATGCCCGGTATGCCGGCCATGAATTATTCGACCGAAGCAGCATCGCATGGAACTGAATACCATGCCACCATGAACCTTTCCATGGCTGGTGCCTGGAATATAGCAGTAAAAATAACTCGCGCTGAAAAAACCGAAACGGTGAATTTCAATGTGGATGCACGATAATTTTATCCGCGTCATTGTATTGTGGTTACTGCTTCATCTTGGGTCCTCAGCCTTTGCCAAGGATCTACAGCTTACGGATTTAATTGATGAAGCCTTGAAAAATAATCCGGAAATTCTTGCAGCTCAATCAAGGGTGGAGGCGGCAAAATACCGCATTCCTCAGGCCAAGAGCCTTCCTGACCCCATGGTAATGTTCGGTTATCAAAATGAAGGGTGGAATGACTATACCTTTGGTAAGATGCCCGACGCCCAATGGATGTTTTCTGCGTCTCAGATGTTTCCCTTTCCAGGAAAACGATCGTTAAAAGGGGAAATGGCGGAAAAGGATGCTGAAAGCCTGCAGGCCTCATCCGAGGCTACCCGGTTAGCAATCATTGCCAGGGTAAAAGAGCTCTACTATGACCTCACTTTCGCCTATAAGAACATTGACCTTATCAAGGATAAGACCTCCCTTTTCTTAAGAATAGAGGAGGCCGCACTGGCCCGATATTCCTCCGGCATGGCACCCCAACAGGAGGTTTTAATGGCTCAGACCGAAAAATACATGCTCCTTGAGAAGGAGGAAATGCAAAGACAAAAAATACAGGCTTTAGAGGGAATGCTGAATACCACCATCGGCAGGGATGTGAAATCTCCTCTCGGTAGACCACTTGAGCCCAATAGCACTGAATACAGCTACCCCATGGATGATCTCATAGCAAGAGCATATGAAAATTCTCCGGAAGTAAAATCTAAAGCCAAGATGATTGCCGGAGCAGAAGCAAGGGTTCAGATGGCAAAAAAAGAATACTATCCTGACGTTACCATCAATGGGGGGGTATCAAAAAAAAGAGGAATGTTTGATGACATGTGGAGTCTCACCAGCACTATCAATATTCCTCTTTATTATAGAACAAAACAAAGACAGGGAGTTCTGGAAGCCGAGTCTTCTTTATTAGAGGCAAAGAATGAGCTTGAGTCAACAAAGTTCATGATCTCTTCCGCCTTAAGGGATAATTACTCCATGCTCAAGA
>JAZDOO010000385.1:0-6984 GCA_043798555.1 Pseudomonadota bacterium
CCAGCATGCTGAAAAGTGGAGTTGTGTGCTTGTCCAGCAATGTGAGCGCCGCTTACGCACTGATCAGCAGTTTAGCGACGAGTCGTGGTGAATGATGAAGCATTGCACCAATTATAATAGAAGAATGGAGGGCCAAAAACAAAGCTGCAGGATCGAAAGACATAACCAAATGAGTTAATTTTTTATTTAGGTTGTGTCCGCAGCAGTTTATCTATCCTTTCCGCCCCTTCCGGAGAGAGATTTAAAAATTTTATCCCCATTCCCGGAGAATATTTTTGTTCACTAATAATCTGTTCCTCTTTATGTGACCAAACTACCTCACAAAGAACCTCTAATTCCTTTTCTCCATCGGGGAGCACTATCTCTAACCCGAATCGGGCCCCTCTCGTCAACGGGTTTTTGGCTTCGATAAATACACCCTGCGGGCTGATATTTGACAGATAGTGTGCTCTCAATGCCTCGGGAGTGGGATAAGTGATTTTGAACTTCTGAGGAACTCGATCAAATATTCGGCGTTCACTGCTTTGATCTTGCATTGCTTCTTTGAGCATTTTCTTCAGAAGTTGTTGGGTATTTGAACCATAGGCAGTACCACACGAGGGACACTGGGTTGTCTCGGGTGTTATCTCTTTAGTGCAGTATGGGCAGGCAATTTTCACTCCTTTTCCCTCCCTATCAAAGTAACTTTTGCTAAGTGGTGAAGGTAAAATAATCGCTCAAAATTGATCCAAAAGCATTTCCAAAGTTTCTATGTTCTTTGCCACAGGTACGGAGAAAAAGTCAAGCAATGAATTTTTGTGCCCAACGCAACGTCTTTTTGAAAGGAAACCGCTTCTTACACTTTTTCTTACCCTTTTTGATTGACAAACACCTTGAAATGTTTTACTTTTTTAGAAATACCTCGGGGGACGTTACCTTAATGAAAACAAAACGTTATTCTATCTTTTTCCTGTTTTGGTTCCTTACCTACCTGCTCATTTGCCCAATATCCTTCCTGCAGGCAGGAGAGCCCATCGGCTGGCAGGATTTGGGCCTTTATGGCGGACAAATATATGCTATTGCCATTGATCCGGTTAATTCAAACACAATCTTTGCCGGAAGCTACTATGGAGATGGCCTCTTCAAAACCACTGATGGTGGGCAAAGCTGGCAGCCAGTGGAGGTTTTTAGAAATCAAGTAGTCTATTCTATCGCCTTTTTCCCGAACAATCATTCCACGATCTGGGTTGCTACTGCTTATTACATTTATAAAAGTGAAGATGGGGGAGAACACTGGAAGTTTTATGATCCTGCCCTAACTCCTACCTCCTATTATTATTACTATACCCTTACGCTTGACCCTAACGACAACAATACTATCTATGTGGGGACCAGTGGTCCTTATGGAGACTATGATGGGGGCCGGGTATATAAAACGGCAAATGGAGGTGAAACCTGGCAGGAGACCTCCCTCATTGCTGATCATAATGTATGGGATCTTGCGGTAAACCCTAAAAATTCCCAAGAAATTTGGGCTATTACTGGGCCAGAGTGGGTCAGCGAAGGAAGCATTTACCGAACCCGCGATGGAGGGGGAACATGGTCAAAAATTGAAACTGGTTTAGCAGCGGGCTGGTTTTACGTGCTGGTTATTAACCCTAAGGATCCAAACATTATCTTTGTTGGCGGAGAAAAAGGCGTACTGAGAACTAAAAATGGAGGAGCAACCTGGTCTCAACGTGACCCCGATAGCTCATGCCGGGGCCTTGTCCTGGATCCAGAGAGTCCGAGCACCATCTATGCGAGCTGGTACAATACGAACCTCAACAAGAGTGTACTCTCGAAAAGCTCCAATGGGGGTGATAAGTGGACTACGTATGATATTGAGCAATTGGAACTTATCTGTTTGAGTATGAATCCTCAGAATAACCAAGTGCTCTACTGTGGAGATGCCAACTTAGGAGTGTATAAGAGTAATGACGGAGGAGTACATTGGCAGGCTGCCAGCCAGGGGATCAAGGCTAACCATGTCTTTGATTCGGCGCAATCCTCAGAGGGAAGAATCGTGGTAGGAACTTATTCCGGCCTTTACCTAGAGCGTGAAGGGGGTGGGTGGGAATCACTATTGCCATTTATCTGTAGAGCCGTAAGCATAAGCCCGGAAAATAACCACACGATCTATGCGGGATTTGACTGGGCTTTTGCGAGAAGCTTCGATTTCGGCGAGCATTGGGCACTTACCTATATTCCTTCGAATGATCCCAACAGTGTTTCTTCTCTCGCCATAAGTCATCAAAATTCAAACACCCTCTATCTGGGCGTTTCCTATGAGAGCGGCGATAGAGGGGAAATTTATAAAAGCACCGATTCCGGGGAAACCATTCGCCTCATCCATTCCTTAGAAGCACCGGTTAATACTGTCAGAGTCAGCCCCCATAATTCCCAGGTCATTTTTGCGGGAAGCGGCATGTTTTATGCTCCAATAAAACCAGGCGGAGTGTATAAGAGTACTGACGGGGGAGGATCCTGGGAGGAATTGACTACCGGAATAATCGTTAACACATTTGCCTTTGATCCCCAAAATCCTGAGATTCTCTATGCAGGGTGTGGATCCGGGGGTGGTTCTTACTCAGGGCTTTTCAAAAGCACTGATGGCGGAGAAACCTGGGAAGAAAAGGACTTTGGAATCCCTGAAGGTGCTGCCATCGTTGATCTGGGGATTGATTCTGATAACAACAATACGCTCTATGCTGCCACCAGTCGCCATGGCATCTATATTAGCTACGATGCTGGCAATTACTGGACGCGGTTGGGGTTGTCGGATTATTGGCTTTTTGATGTCCTGGTCGGAGCTTCCAGTCCCACAGCCTCAAAAAAGATAACCCCCGGAAAGACATCCCTCCCTTCCTCAAACCTCTACGCTGGTTCTGGGTCTGGTATCTTAGAGTTTACCGGAGGTGGAATTGGGATTGTTTCCGGCATGGTAGCGGATACAGAAACAGGGTCGGGTATTACCGGAGCTACCCTTTCCACTGATACTGGGGGCGCAGCTCTTTCCCTGAGTGGTTATTATGTGATGGTTGTTCCGGCAGGCTCCTGCACGGTAACCGGATATACCGAGGGGTACAATTTTTTCTCCAGCTCCGGTGTTGTGGTAACCACTGGAAATGAAACCACTGCTGATCTAAGTTTAAAGCCTCTGGCAAAAGTAAACATAAAGAACATTGAACTGGAAACTAACGGCGCTATCCAGGTAAACCAACCGATAACCTTAAAGGTTGAAGTGGAATCTGCATCTACCCCTTATTACCAATACTGGGTGGCATCAGGGTACGGAACCAGTGCCTATGGAAATTGGACGTTATTAAAGTCTTACACAACTGAGAACACTTTAACCTGGTCTCCCCTCACTCAAGACCATTATGTGCTGGTAGTGTGGGTAACTGATGACATCAGCTTGCATGCCCCTCAGATGGGAGGTCTCTCAGCAGCAGTGGGACAAGGAACAGAACTGCAAATAAAAAGCATAAGTAGTGATATAACCGCCTCCAGTACTTTCTCAACTCCAATCAATCTCCTTACCACGACCTTCGGAAACAGTATTTCTTACTATCAATACTGGGTAACAAGCAGCTATGGCTGCCCACCAACAGTTCAAAGCTGGGAAGCTATCGGTAACTATTCCATTGATAATCGGGGAGTATGGACACCCACTGAGGGAGGACATTATGTCCTCGTAGTCCACGTAAGTGATGACCCTGAAACATCCATTCCCGAGATTGCGGGGATGACCTGCGTTATTAATGAATAACAATGAATAACAGATTGCATCATCCGCCTATGGCGGATTCGCAATGACAACAAATTTAATCCAATGTTTTTGGGGTCGTAACCATGAATCCTAAAGCCACCCCCAAACCCCAGTTCCTCATCTCCTTATCTTTTCTGGTGATTACTCTTTTTTTATCAATCCCTTTTCCAACCCTGGCCGCCGAAGAATACCGCTTCGACCGGATGTGGCCTACCCTGCAGCAGCCTTGGTATTTTAAATCGCCCCTGGGAATCGCCATTGACCGAAACGGGTATGTGTATGTTGCCGAAATCGGTCAATACCGCATTCAGAAATTCACTGCTGATGGTATTTTAGTCCATAGATGGGGAAAACAAGGCAGCGGGGAAAGTGAGTTTAATCGGCCTCGAGCAATTGCAGTTGATGTTAATAACGTTGTTTATGTGGTTGATTCAGGAAATAATCGCATCCAAAAATTTACCTCCAATGGGCAGTTTGTCTCGCTGTGGGGTAGTTATGGCAATGGGGAGGAAGAGTTTGTGAGTCCAGGAGGAATAGCAATAGCTCCCACTGGCTACATTTACATCGCAGATACCTATAATAACCGTATCCAAAAGTTCACCACTGATGGTCAGTTGGTAACCAAATGGGGAAACGAAGGGAGTGGCGACGGAGAGTTTTTTTGGCCTGAGGGGATCGCGGTTGATAAAAATGGCTATGTGTACGTAGTTGATACGTTAAACTACCGCATTCAGAAATTCACTGCTGACGGCCACTTTGTGGGCAAGTGGGGGAGTCAGGGAAGCGGCGATGGGAAGTTTGAGTTTAGTTATCCTTCCGGGATAGCAGTGGATGACAATGAATATGTGTACGTTTTTGATTCTGGCAACCAACGCATTCAAAAGTTCACCTTTGACGGGCAGTTTGTTGCCACATGGGGGACATTAGGTGCTGGTGAAGGTGAGTTTGGTTATTACGGAGGAGCAATTGCAGCGGATAACAACGGACTCTTGTACGTGACCGATACCGGAAACTACCGAATCGAGAAGTTCACGACGGAGAGCCAGTTTGTGGCTAAATGGGGAAGCGAGGGAGTAAAAGACGGCGAGTTTCGATCACCATTAGGGATAACTGTAGATCGAAGTGGTACTATATACGTAGCTGATGCGAACAACCACCGGATTCAAAAATTCACTTCCAACGGCCTGTTTTTGGGCAGTTGGGGGAGTCCTGGAAGTGGAGACGGAGAATTTTTTGTTCTCTGGGGTATTGGGGTGGACAAAAACGGATACCTCTATGTGACTGATCATCATAACAACCGGGTACAGAAATTTACTTCCGACGGCCAGTTTGTCACTAAGTGGGGGAGTGAAGGATGGGGGCATGAAGGAAACGCTGAAGGAGAGTTTTATTGGCCGGAAGGTATCGCGGTTGATGGCAATGGGTATGTGTACGTAGTGGACACCTATAACCACCGGATTCAGAAGTTCACGTCCGATGGCCAGTTTGTGGCTACCTGGGGACGGGAGGGGAGCAATGACAGTGAATTCTATTATCCTTCCGGAATTGCGGTGGATGAAAACGGATATGTCTTTGTGGCGGATACAAGCAATAACCGTATCCAGAAGTTCACCTCAGAAGGGGAATTTTTAAACAAATGGGGAGTCTTTGGGGGTGGGGACGGCGAGTTTGATGGCCCTTCTGATCTCAGGATTGACCAGGACGGGTTTCTCTATGTGACTGATTCCTATAACCACCGCATCCAGAAGTTCACCACTGACGGCCAGTTCGTCACCAAATGGGGAAGTTTAGGCTCAGAACCCGGGAACTTCAATGTTCCTTCAGCGTTGGCAATAGATTCATCCGGCCGATTTTTTGTGAGTGAAAGTGGCAATAACCGGATCCAGGCATTCAAAAAAGTGATTCAAACCTCTAACAACAAAGCCATTATTGTTGCCGGAGGTGGCCCCTATCCGGGGAACAACCTCTGGGAAGCCACCCAAATGTGTGCCAACTTTGCTTATCGGACACTTACCTTCCAAGGTTTCACCAAAGAATCTATCTACTATCTCACTTCAAATACTGGCCTTGACCTGGATAGCAACGGTGTTTCCGACGACGTGGACGGAGATGCCACTACCAGCAACTTACAACAAGCGGTCACCACCTGGGCCTCAGGTGCCGATGATGTCATCCTTTACCTGACTGACCATGGGGGAAACGGAACCTTCCGCATGAGTGACACCGAAACCCTTCCTGCTCCTCAGCTTGATTCCTGGCTGGATTCAATCCGGCAAACAATCTCCGGAAAGGTAATTGTCATCTATGATGCCTGCGAATCCGGGAGCTTTTTGTCGAGTCTCAGGCCTCCTTCCGGCAAGGAACGAATCATAATCTCCAGCACTTCCCGCGGAGAAAACGCCTACTTTGTAACCCAAGGTTCCATCTCGTTCTCAAACTACTTCTGGACCCACATCTTTAATGGATTAACGGTGGCCAATGCCTTTACATTAGCCGAAGAAGCGATTAGCCAGACTACCAACTATCAAAATCCCCTTCTGGATGACAATGGAAACGGCATTGGCAATGAAGCTTCTGACGGTGCTCTGGCACAATCCACGTACCTCGGAAACGGAACCATCATTTATGGTGAAGCACCGGTTATTGGAACTGTCTCTCCACCTCAGACCCTTAGCAATTCTTCCACAACTTTACTCTTTGCCGACGGGGTAATTGATGCTGACGGCATTGCCCGGGTCTGGGCAGTCATAAGGCCCCCAAACTACATGCAGAGTTCACCGGACAATCCTGTCCAGGAAATCCCTTCCCTAAATTTGCTTTCAGTGGGTGGCGAGCGGTATGAAGGAGCGTATGAACATTTTAATATTCCCGGAACTTATCAGATTGCCATTTATGCCCGGGATCGAATCGGCAATACCTCAGTTCCACAACTAACCACGGTCTCCGTTAACAATCCCTTAACCCGAAAAGCCATCATCGTGGCTGGCGGTCAAGCAACCGATCCCCTCTGGCCTGCCATTGAAAACAATGCCACGTTGGCCTATGACGCACTCACGTACCAGGGTTATACCGACGAGACCATAAACTTTATGAGTCCGGTGACCATATCCTCAGGAGTTGATACCCTCCCCACGTTAGCTAATCTGCGCTTTGCCATCACCACCTGGGCTAAACAAAACACCCAGGATCTGGTA
>JAZDOO010000369.1:0-6617 GCA_043798555.1 Pseudomonadota bacterium
GCCGAAAGGTGTACCGAGGGTTCGAATCCCTCTCTCTCCGCCATAATTTTTATGGCTCCAAATTCCTATCCTGAAGGACCTCCCGGAGAACCTTGAGGGCTGAGTTGACTACCGGCATTCCGGCATAGGTTGCCATCTGGAATATCACTTCGGCTATTTCCTCAGGGGAACATCCCACGTTCAACCCAGCATGAATGTGTAACTTTAGTTCATCGGTCCGTTCGAGTACGGTAAGGGCAGCAATGGTGGTAAGCTGTCGGATAGGGTGGGGTATCTTCTCCCGAGAGTATAATTGGCCGGTAATGAAAAGGGAAAATTCCCGGGCCAAATCCTTATCAAACGCTTGCCATAATTCATAAGGCCGTTCACCTTTCCAACCTTTAAAATAAAGGTCAGCGGTTCTTTTTGTCTTTTCTATTAATTCTTTACTCATAATGAATTCCTTTATTTTTTAAATCTGTTATGGATTTATGAAGATGAAGTGATATTAATTGAAAGCGTTCGGCTGTGAGGCAAATTATAGGTTTGATAAAACGAAGATGTCAATGAAAAGGAAGAAGGAGGGGTTGATAAAATTTTCTTGACAATTATCATTAATCTGGTAAATTGCTGCTTTTGTGAAAAAAAGGAATATTTTTTAATAGATTTATCATCTTAACCAAAAACCGAGGAAAGGGAGTGTAAATGCAGAAAAAATACTATCTTCTTGCGCCAGGGCCGACTCCTGTCCCCCCCAAAGTATTAGCGGCAATGTCCGAGCCCATTATTCATCACCGGGCCCCAGTCTTTGTCAAGGTATTAGAAGAGGTTCGGGAAGGGTTAAAATATCTTTTCCAGACCAAGAATGAGGTCCTTATATTTTCCTCTTCTGGTACCGGAGCCATGGAGGGAGCGGTTACTAATACGCTCTGCAAAGGTGATAAAGCCTTAGTGGTAAGGGGAGGAAAATTTGGAGAGCGCTGGGCTGAAATTTGTGAGGCTTTTGGGGTCCAAACGAAATGCATTGATGTTCCCTGGGGAGGGTCGGTTAATCCAAATACTATTAAAGAAGAACTTGAAAGGGATCCGGGTATTCGGGCAGTCTTTACCCAGGCGAGTGAAACGTCCACCGGAGTGATGCATCCGATTAAAGAGATCGCTGAAGTTGTAAAAAAATACGATAATACCCTTATGATTGTGGACGCTATTACCGGAATTGGTGTTTTTGACCTCCCTACTGACCAATGGGAACTTGATGTGGTTGTTTCTGGCTCCCAAAAAGCATTAATGTTACCGCCGGGACTCGCCTTTGCTGCGGTAAGCGATAAGGCTTGGTCGTTTGTGGGGAAATCGGATCTCCCCAAGTATTATTTTAATTTTAAACAAGAATTAAAGAAAATAAAGGATAATCAGACCGCTTATACTTCAGCAGTTTCGCTTATAATAGGTTTGCAGGAATCCCTGAAGATGATCAGGGAAGAAGGCTTAGAAAATGTGTTCAAGCGTCATGCCCGTTTAGCTGACGCTACCCGGGCGGCGGTAAAAGCATTAGGATTGACACTTTTTGCTACCGGGACTCCCAGTAATGCGGTAACTGCAATTAAGGCTCCGGATGGGATAGATGGGCAAAAGGTAGTTAAGATCCTTCGCGAAAAACATAATATCACCATTGCCGGTGGACAAGCACAAGCCAAAGGAAAAATATTCCGCATTGCCCACTTAGGGTATGTGGACGCTTACGATATTATCGTGGGAATTTCGGCATTGGAAATGGCCCTTAAAGAGTTAGGGTGTCCGGTTGAATTGGGTAAGGGGGTTAAGGCGGCGGCAGAAATATTAGCGAAAGAAATGTAAGGGGCTTAAGGAAATGATCAAGGTTTTAGTAAGTGATAATATTTCCGAAGAAGGAATTGATATTTTTAGAAAAACCGAGGGAATAACGGTTGATGTCAAAATAGGGCTAAAGCCAGAAGAACTAAAAGCCATCATCAAGGACTATGACGGACTGGCGGTGAGGAGCGCTACTAAGGTAACCAAGGAAATAATTGAAGTTGCCGAAAGGCTGAAAATAATAGGAAGGGCTGGTAGTGGCACTGATAATATTGACAAAGAGGCAGCCACAAAAAAAGGTGTTGTGGTGATGAATACTCCGGGAGGGAATACGGTTACCACTGCCGAGCACACCATAGCCATGCTCATGTCTTTACTCAGAAACACTCCCCAGGCAACCGCTTCGATGAAGGCAAGAAAATGGGAAAAGAAAAAGTTTATGGGTACAGAAGTGTATAATAAGACCTTGGGAATTATCGGAATGGGAAAGATCGGGAGTGTAGTGGCAGAGCGAGCCCGGGGTTTGATGATGAATGTTATCGCCTATGACCCTTTTGTGACCCCAAAAACAGCCGACCGACTGGGAGTGGAAATCGTTTCGCTTGATGAACTTTTTGCTCGTGCTGATTTTATCACCATCCATACTCCCAAAAATAAAGAAACCGAAAACCTGATCAATCAAGATGCCTTCAGAAAGATGAAGGCTGGAATAAGGATAATCAATTGCGCCAGAGGCGGTCTGGTCAACGAGGCTGACCTGTACGATGCTATTAAGTCGGGAAAGGTGGCAGGAGCAGCCCTTGACGTATTTGTGGAGGAACCCCCGGGAGACAATCCATTGCTCGACCTTGATGAAGTAATCTGCACTCCTCATCTGGGGGCTTCTACTATGGAAGCACAGGTCAATGTGGCAGTGGCAGTGGCCGAACAGATGGTTGACTTCTTAATCAGTGGGACCATCCGCAATGCGGTTAATGTTCCTTCTATTAGCGGGGAACTACTGGCTACGCTCTCTCCCTATCTGACGCTGGCAGAGAGAATGGGGAGTTTTCAATCCCAGGTAATTTCCGGGGCACTGGAAGAAATAGCGATCGAATATAGTGGGGATATTACTAATTATGAATTGAAACCCATTACCATGTTTTTACTGAAGGGGCTTTTAAAACGAATTGATGAGGATGTAAATTTTGTCAATGCGGTAAATATTGCCCAGGAAAGAGGAATAAAAGTCGTTGATTCCAAGAGTTCTGAAACAATTGATTTTACTGATCTCATTACTGTGAGAACAAAGACTACCACCGGAGGAGCCGTGGTAGCAGGGACTATATTTGGAAAACGTGACCCTCGGGTCGTCCGCATTGATGACTTTCATCTGGAAATCGTGTTAGAAGGAACGATGCTTCTCTTTCAGACCCATGACAAACCTGGTGTCATCGGCAATATTGGGTCAACCTTAGGGGAACACAAGATAAATATTTCGAGAATGCAGTTTGGCCGTCAGCAAAAAGAAGGCAAGGCTATGGTCATCTTAGGGGTTGATAGCCCTTATTCAGAGGAAGTTTTCAAGGCACTATCGTGTTTACCCCATGTTATCTCGCTCAAAGGAATTCAGCTTGACTGATATTCTTTTTCTTGAGCTAAAGGTGAGAACATTATCCCGCCCTGGTGCGGGTTTTTTATCGTTTGTTTGGTGTTGTGTAATTATGGATTTCGCATCCCGGCTTTGGCGGGCGAAATAACGAGAAAATAATTAAAAATGGGATGACCAAAGAGTGCACTATGGCTAATATAATTATTATTGGTGCTCAGTGGGGAGATGAGGGGAAGGGGAAAGTAGTTGACATCTATACGAAATCCGCTGATGTAATCGTCCGCTTTCAGGGGGGGAGCAATGCCGGTCACACAGTGGTTATCGGAGAACAAAAGATTATTCTTCATCAAATCCCCAGTGGTATTCTTCACCCGGAAAAAGTGTGCGTCATCGGAAATGGGGTGGTACTTAATTTAGAAACCTTGCTGGAAGAATTTGAGGACTTAAAAAGGCATGGCTTTTTCCAGGATGAATCCAAGCTCCTTATTAGTGAAGAAGCGCATGTAGTTTTCCCTTATCACCCATTAATTGATACTGGAAAAGAGAAGAAAGCAGGAAAGCAGAAAATCGGTACTACTGGTAAAGGAATTGGGCCCTCGTATGAGGATAAAGTCGCCCGAACCGGTATCAGGGTGGTTGACCTTTTTGACGAGAAGGTATTGAGAGAAAAAATAGAGAAAAATTTGGCAGAAAAAAATCCTTATTTAACCGATCAGCTTGGGCACCAGGGCTTCGAGACAGATGACCTCGTGGCAAAATTCATGAGACTGGGCAAAAGAGTTAAGCCTCGTGTGGCTAACACTTCTTTGACGCTTTATCAGCTCATCCGGGAAGGGGAAAATATTCTTTTCGAAGGAGCCCAGGGTACCCTTTTGGATCTCGACCACGGGACCTACCCTTATGTTACCTCGTCCAATACCATCGCAGGAGCGGCATGCGTGGGAAGTGGAATTGGGCCCACTATGATTGACGGTGTTATCGGCATTGTAAAAGCATATACCACCAGGGTTGGCGAGGGCCCCTTCCCCACCGAACAAAAAAATGAGATCGGAGAGAGGCTCCGGGAGAAAGGGCAAGAATTTGGTGCCACCACCGGACGTCCCCGGCGGTGCGGATGGATTGATACGGTAGTGGTTAGACATGCCTGCAGAATTAACGGATTCACTGGCTTGGCCTTGACCAAGCTTGATATTCTCACCGGACTGGAGAAAATAAGGATATGTCACGCTTATTTGATAGATGGAAATGTGGTGGGAGAATTCCCTGCCAGTATTGGCGACATGGAAAGGTGTGAGCCGATTTATGAAGAGGTAGATGGGTGGGATCAGGACTTGAATACCATCCGAAACTATGAGGATTTACCGTCCAATACTAAAAACTATATTACTTTACTCCAGGAATTGGTAGGAGTAGAATGTATTCTCATCTCAGTGGGAAATAAACGAGATGAGACAATCTTATTGAAAGACCCGTTCTCCTTACAAAAAAAAGAATTGAGCTAACCTAAAAAAATTTGATACATTTTCAATGGGTAAAAGTGAGCCGCTAGCTCAGTAGGTAGAGCATCGGACTTTTAATCCGGTGGTCGCAGGTTCGATCCCTGCGCGGCTCATTATAGGTTTATGTCCCCATCGTCTAGCCTGGCCCAGGACACCGGCCTTTCACGCCGGCAACACCGGTTCAAATCCGGTTGGGGACGTGAAGATTAGCTGGACCCTACTTCAATGGTATCTATTGACATACAGCTTTATACAAAACGTCCCAGATTGTTTCTGGAACGATTGTTATATCGAACTCGGCGAATTCCATAACATCCCTGACCGCTTCTTTTTCATTGGTGCAGGAGTATAACACCTTGCCTTCATTATCATAATCCTGCGAGGAGATTGGAATAATGGTTTGATCTGAACAAGTTACCTCATAAAGGATCAAGGAGTAGGTATACCGCTCACATTTCTTTATGTCTTCAGGTATAGGAACCCCTCGTAATTGCATCAGCAGTTTGATCGTAGTGTAGATATTCTCACTTTCACTCGGGACCTCCTTTACCCAAACAGTAATGACACCTTCATCTGGATGGTTTATCCCTTTTTGGTCGTGGTAATAAACAGAACCTCCTTTGCTCTCACCAAAAAATCTCCAATCCGCATTGTTAGCTTTGTTGTGGCAGTTAGTACAAAGGAGCACAAGGATAACAATGAGAGTTATTTTATGCCTCATGGTTAATACATTAGAAGTCCCGGATTCAGTTTATTGATTCAGAAGAGTATAACATAGTTCACCAAGTTTTAACGATGCTAAGATAAGGTACAGGGTGTAAATTCCTACAACAATCGTTAACAGGACTTTTGAAGTTTTGTTGAACTTAGGACTTTTGTAGAGCAAGGGTAGGGCGAGAGGTCCTAATACAAAAAAAAGAAGGAAAATCACACTTACCGGTTTCAAATACCATCTAACTTTTTGTTCTTCTTTATCCATCTATTATCCTTTATTGTTTACCAATTGAGGACAACGGCGTATGGCCAAACATATTCAAGCTTGATTCGATTACCCCTCTAGGTGCTTGACGATCATCTGGTTTTCCCGATTACCTTCATGGCGGTACTTGAGCTGATTCTCCATCCACTAAGCTTTTCTGCCCCCTCCTTAGAACCGAATAACTTTTGCAAGCAATTAACTTTTCTAAGATAATTGCCATTTAAGAACTTAATCTTGAGAAAAGTCAACAAGAATCAGGACGAAAGCTCCCTGATCCTCTTGGTATTTGATAACCAGATCCTGCACCTTTCCATCTTCTCCCGTCCGGATCAGCAAGCGGGCGGATTATACCATTCCCGGATGGAGCGGTTTTCGAGGAGGAGAATAAACAGGGTGTGACACGTAGAAAGCGAAACTGTCTCAATCACCTTTCACCCTGATTTCCCTTGACAAATCAAAGGAATAGGATTGTTTTGCTAAAATCTTACCCCATATGTTCTACCCAGGAGGAGGGTGGAATGATTCAATTTCTCAAGTGATATTCCCTAAAGCTCCAACAACTTCAAAAGAGGTGGAGCTTTTTTCTTTGCCGGATATAATGGCTCTCTTGATTTCCAGACTTATTATCATCGTAACCGCCTGCCGGTGAATGTTTCGGCAGACAAAGGGGCAAGAAGGGAAGAACTCAACCGGCTGAGGCACCGAAAGAACCATCACTTGTAGAAGGGTGGATTAAGCG
>JAZDOO010000409.1:0-7160 GCA_043798555.1 Pseudomonadota bacterium
TGCCCTTTTTATCGGTGATTAATTTAACCACTCTTTGGTAAGCACTCTCCAGTATTGCCTCTGCTTCAAGGAGCTTACCCTCATTCTGCAAAATTTCAAAAAGAAATAGAGAGGTGTCAAAAAAGTCAGGGTCTTTCACAGTCAACTCCTGCAGCTTCTTTTTTATCGTTTTTCCGTTCTTCCCATTGTATTTTTCGCGTAAATCGTAATAAGCATCCATCACTTCATGGTCTTTATCTACAAACTCTCTTAGTCTTTTAGCCATAACTCTTACCTCCTCTTTATTGAAGCGTTGTGTAAGTTCTCTCAAAAGGTTGGCAATTTCGAGGATACTTAAAGCCACTCTATCGAAATCTTCCCCTCAAGCTCTTTAAACTCCGGGTTGCCCGTAAGAAGAGTGGCGTTATGTTGCAAGGCGACTGCGGCGGCGAAGCAGTCAGCGTAAGCAATCGGGTAAAGAGCTTTAAATTTGGCCGCAAGAAAAATATTCTTTTCGGTTACCTCAACCCACATAATGGGATACGTCTTGAGCAAAGAAAGGGCCCTCTCAGCCGATTCATTTCCCTGATTTCTATAAAGAGCATAGTAAACCTCTCCCGCATTTACCCAGCTCATCCAAAGTTTAGCTTTACCTTTTTTAGCAGCACGAAGAAGAGTCCTTACCCGTTCTGCTCCTGATTCGCCGTAAAAAAAAGAAAGCGCTGCATAACTATCCAAAACCGAGCGATTATTTTCTCGCATTCATTTTACCTCCCAAAGACGCAAGACGTTGTTCTCTCTTTTTTTCCGCCGCACGAGCCTGTTTGAGAATTTCGTTCACTGATTCTGTAGGCTTAAACATTCCACAGCCGGCTTCAATGGGGTCATCGGGAATTGGCATAAGTTTTATATAATTTTCCGCTTCAACAATCTCAACTCTGCTTCCCGCCCGAATATTATAATGTTTCCTGATCTGAGATGGTATAACGACTGAGCCTTTAGAAGAAACCTTTAAAGACATAGTTTAACTTCCTATTTTAATGTTAAATATCTCTTCTAATAATTAAACTTTATAGTAAAGTTTTTGAGATATGTCAACTCACCGCCATGAATTTAACTCCTACCGCTTACCTTGAAAAATTAAATTTTGACCTAAATTGAGCGATTCTTTGATATGAGTCGATGCCTCATAGCCTGGATTCCCGCTTCCGCGGGAATGACAACGTCAACCTACTGGGTTACTGTCATGCCGGACTTGATCCGGCATCCAGTAGGGGCAATTCATGAATTGCCCCTACATCCAGAATTGTCCCTACGTAGATGTCTCACAATTCATACAAAAAAAATCGCTCAATTTAGGTTTGAATTAGAAATTTCAAGGAAATTTATCCCCAGGAAATATGGCGGAGAATGAAAATGTGGAGTTATAAACTGAATTCAGGGTAACATAATCTATTTCACGCGATGCTCTCTTCTGGGTCCATTTGGTTGATCACCAGGCCGCTCAACAGCTTGGGGTAAAAGTAGGTGGATTTTTGCGGCATTATTTCACCCTGGGCAACAATTTCCTTGACCTGTTCGATACGAGTAGGATTAACCAGGAAGGCGACTTCATACCTTCCCGATTTAACCAGACTGATCGCCTCTTCGTCAGTGTGGACAAATTTGATGTTTTCTTCAAACCTTGGGTCGTTACAACTTACTCCGAGGAGATGATTAAAAACCAAAAATTCCATGATATTAGCATCGAGGGTACGTAACGGCAGGGACATGCTTCTATCTATTACCTCATTGAGGAGCGCAAAATCTTTCAGCCGGAAGATAAAATAACTATTTTGTTTACTGGAAAATAGAGTAAACAGATAGCGCTCCTTTGCCTCTTTTTGCATGGTTGCAATGATAGTTGTTCTAATGAGATGATCATTTTCCGGCGAGGCGGGAATCGTTTCTATTTCGAAATATTGTTGTGCCTGATTGAAGAATTGGGCGGGATTAAAGTCAATATTTTTCACTAACCGGTGGGTGGGAAGGATCACTAAACCAACATCATTCATATTGGTAAAATACATCATCGTGTAGTTGAAGGCTTCATCCTCTGTGGAACCAAGGTATTTCTCCCGCATTAGGTTTTGATAGGTAAGCGCAGTCTCGTACCGATGGTGCCCATCTGCTATCAATAGGGTTTTATTTTTAATTACTTCCTTTACCGTTTTGATTATCTCTGAACGATCTACCAGCCAAAGTTTATGGCGGACACCATTATCATCAGTTATATCAAAGTAGGAAGGGTTTTCCCCAACCGCATCAATACATTTCTCGATAGTGAACCCCGGATCCGCATAAAGGGAAAAGATGGGGTTAAAGTTGGCATGACAGGCAAGTCTGAGGTTTAAGCGGTCAGCCTTGGGCTTACTTAACGTCCGTTCGTGGGGAAGGATTACCCCGGAACGAAACTCCTCCAATTTAAAAAGGCAAATGAATCCCTTCCTCTGACGAAGTTCTCCCCCAGGAAGGGAAAAATCCTGGGTATAGAAATATAATGAGGGATTGGTAACCCTTATCAGGGTATTATCCTCTTTCCAGGTTGATAAATAATGAGCTGCTCGGGTATATTTATTATTGCTTTCGTTATCGGTTGGCTCCTCCTTTCCTAAAATTAAACGGATTATATTAAGGGGATGTTTCTGGTAGTATTGCGTTTGCTGTTCAGGCGTGATCACATCGTAAGGGGGGGCAACTGCCAACGACAGGTTCTCGATTTTTTCCCGATTATAAAGATAACCCCGAAAAGGTTTTATAATGGCCATTGACAAAAAAACCTCTTAATTTAAGACAGTTGAAAAATTTACCGCACCTTATTAGCACAAACCTACATTTAGTTCAAGGATTTTATCATGATGCGGATTGCCATTGCTACCCTTGGCTGTAAAGCAAACCAATATGATTCAGAGGTAATAAGAGAGGCGTTCAAGGAGAGAGACTTTGAAATTGTTTCTTTTTCCGAGGACGCAGATATCTACGTGATAAATACCTGCACAGTTACCGGGAAAACCGACTACCAATCCCGTCAGCTTATAAGGAGAGCCCATCGTAATAACCCAAAGGCAACGATAGTGGTAACGGGTTGTTATGCCCAGGTAGCTCCAAATGACCTGGAGAAAATTCCAGGAGTTTCCTTAGTAGTGGGAAATGCCGATAAGGAGCGAATTGTGGATTTGATCTGTGGTACCCACCCGGATGAGGTAACCCGGGTGGTGGTTAATCCTTTAGAGGAAAATATTTTGTTGCCGGAAAAAGAAATTAAGGAGTTTTCTGGTAGAACCCGGTTTTTCTTAAAAATTCAGGATGGATGTAATGCCCACTGCTCGTATTGCATTATTCCCTTCGCCAGGGGCCCGAGCAGAAGTATGAATCCAAACACAGTTCTTGAGCTTCTCGGCCAGATTGGCTCGTCAGGATATAAAGAGGTGGTTTTAACCGGGATTCATCTTGGAGCTTATGGTTTTGACCTAACCCCCTCTACTTCCTTATTTCACCTCCTTACCCGGATTGAACGGGAAAAACCGGTCCCCCGTCTCCGCCTCAGTTCTATCGAACCTAATGAGATTAACGATGAATTAACCGGACTTCTTGCCACTTCCGATACCATATGCCCTCACCTGCACCTTCCTCTCCAAAGTGGAGATAACGGTATTCTCCAGCGGATGAACCGGACTTATTCGGCGGAACATTTTCGTGAGCAAATTTTTACGTTGGTAAACTCCATCCCTGATGTAACGATCGGGGTGGATGTGATCGCAGGATTTCCCGGTGAGGGAGAACAAGAATTTTATAGAACTTTTTGCCTCATTGAAGAATTGCCCATAACCTATCTTCACGTTTTCCCTTTTTCCCCCCGCAAGGGAACCCCGGCGGCCACGTTTCCCGATAGCGTTGCCGGAACTACAATAAAGGTAAGGGGAGAGCGTTTAAGAGCCTTAGGCAGGGAAAAAAAGGAGGCATTTTATAAATCGTACCTTAATAAACAGTTACCGATTTTGATTGAAACCAAACGAGATCGGAAAACCGGATTGTTAAAAGGGTTATCCCGCAATTACATTCCTGTTCTTATCGATGGAGGAGACGGGCTAAGGAACTCTGAAATTACGGTTATGATTACATCGGTTCGGGGCGAAAATGTCAGGGGAGCAAGAGACCCTTGAGAAGCCACTCCCTTAGCTTTTTGGCGATAGGGTATTCTGGGGCAATTGCTAAAGCCTTTTCCACTTCTGATCGGGCTTCTTGATGTTTCCCCTGACAGGAGAGTGCGATTGCCAGATTAGTCCTTAACGGGAAATTATGGGGATCAATCTCCAAAGCTCGTTTAGATACCTTTTCCGCACTAAGACAATTCCCTATGAAAAGATAAGCAGTGCTTATCAGGTTGTAACTATTTTCCGGAGCCCAACCATGAAAAAGGGACAAATATCCCCACTGGATGGCCTCTCGTAGGTACGCTTCACGAGTTTTCTCCTTTTGCCACAAAGTTAGATGTACCATTCCGAGTTGCAGACAATAAAAACTTTCTCGGGGAAGAAGATTGCACGCGCCGAGCATGAAGTTTTTGGCTCTGAAAGGATCAGGCGATGGCTTACTGATTTCTTTCATGGCCTTAAGGGCTCGGCTATCCGCCAAAAGTAGCCGGGAAGCGTCAAAAAAGGTAAGGAGAAAGAGAATGAACGAAACCAGGATCATCGCCACTTTAAATCCAGTTTGCCTCTTGGTTAAGGAGAGCAATGGTTCCCTTTGCTCTGATTTCGGAATACCTTTTGTCGCCAGCAAAGCAATGATCCCATAAAAATAGAAAATGGTCGAAAGCGTATCGAATCCGGTCATCATAGTAATACAATATGCTTCAAGGGAGGTGAGGATTCCCAGGCAGAGGGTTGGAGGAAATGAAGCACTATGTTCCTTAATTTTTTTAGTCCCTTCGCTGAAACTGCAAAAAAGCAGGTAGAGATACGCAATAATGCCCACTGTCCCGGTAGTTGTCCAGAGATAGAGGTAGTTGTTATGGGGGTTATCAAAGTTGACATTTTTCTCCATTGTGGCAAGCGCTAAACTTTTATGAGGCATGAAGGCAAGCCTGAAGGTCTCTGGTCCCGAGCCTAAAAGAGGGTATTCTTTTATTACGTTAAATGAGTCTCGCCAAAGATAAAGCCTGGCCTGTTCCCTTGATTTAAAGATGCTTGCAGCTCGGTTACGGAATTGCGGATTTAATAAAAGAAAGGAAACACCAAAAGCAGTAAGAAGAAAAAGGGCGACTAGAGAAATACCCATTTTTTTTCGGAAAAGTTTTGCGTTTTTTCGATAAAGAAATGGTTCTAAAAAAAAGAAGGTAGTGATGGAAGCTGTCGCTGCAATCCATGCCCCACGGGTTTGGCTTACCAGTATACCTCCTAGTTGTACCAAGAAAAAAAAGAGCCAAATCCCCTTTCTTAGGAGTCCCTCCTCAAGATAGAAGAGTGAAATGGCAAGGGGAATGGTCATGGCAAGCAGTCCTCCCAGAAAATCAGGATGGCCAACAGTGGAAGAGGGACGATTTCCAAAGGCCTTCGACCATTCGATTGGATCTACGTTAAGATATTGTAGCAGGCTGTAAAAAGAAGCAAGGAAGCCGGAAAGAACCATTACGTGAATCACCGAACGTTCTTTCCCACCCATCCTAACCCCTTCAATTAAGAGCACATAAAAAAAACTTACTGCCAATATCCCGATCAGACCAACCTGCCGATCATAGGTACCAAAAATACTTAGTGTAGGTTCGATGGAAAAAAGGCTCGAAAGAAAAAAAATGAAAAGAAAAAATAGCAAGGCACGGGTAATGGGGGAAAAAGAAAAACAAATATTTTTTTTCCTATATAGGAATAGGCTCCAAATGAGAAGCAGGAGCGTAACCCCTATCCTAAGGAGGGAAGACTTGGTGGTCTCGAAACTCCGATAGCAAGAGGTGGAAAAAACAAGAGGCATAAGTAGAATCAGGAGAAGAATTCCACTCCAGAAGATCTGGTGAAGGACTAAACCACTTGTTCCCCGATTCATCTTTCCTTTATTATTTATTGGTCATTCTGCACTCAATGTGGAATCCGTATTATTAAATAAAAAAGGGCAGGCCACAAACGTTTTGGCTACCCACCCTTTGTAACGGACAAATTACTTTCCAAGGAATAGGATCAAGTACAATTGGGAAAGCCCATTTCCTAATCGGACTTTGGAGGCAAGTTTCTGAAAATATCCTCCATCTCAATCCCCTCAAAACCCATCCCTTCTCCCGACCCATCCGAAAGCATCGAGTCGAGAGGCACTTCACCAGAACTCAAGGTATTGACCGGCGTAACACTCCCTGTGCCTCCATCTATATTTAAAACATGCCAAATGGTCCCCGCACCAGAAGGAACCGAGTAGGAGGCAATCAGCCCACTTTCCCCGTAAACATCTACCCGGGCACCAGATTGCGCTAACGCGGTACTGGAAGAATTAGATTGATTACTAAAATCATGGATATAGTATTTATAAGTGCCACTCCGAAGCTCGGTGATCGTAATCGTTTCCGGTCCAAAGCTGGTTACATCATCCAGATCCAGATTCGCTCCTGCCCCGGCAGGATTTTCATCAGCAAAATAAACATGGAATCTGCCACCCGATGCATTGGGGCCGGTTAAATGAGAATCCAGGTCGCTTGGAGTTGCCCCCCAGTTTAAAACAATCCGGATCTGGCCAGTGGCCAACTGAGGAGAGAGAGAAATGGTCAGATCATTGGGACCAACTTCAAGGGTGATCTCCTGCTGGTGGGTGATATATCCGCTCTTGCTTACCGTAAGCGTAAAGGTTCCGCTGGGCGTATCGCTTAAGGTGGCGATGCCAAGGGTATCGGTGGTGGCAGTAAAACCATTCAGGGTTACGGTTACCCCTTCGAGAGAATCTCCGGTAAGGGCATCAACCACCGTAACCTGGAGTGAGCCTTCTCCAGAGACCGGACTGGGATTGGGAATAAGCAAGGTAACCGGAGATACACCCAGATTATAAATATAGTACCCCTCCCAGGGAACCATTCTGTCGGTCATAACATAAGCACCATTCACATAACTCCACAATGCATCCTCAATGGGGGACGCAGGATCACTCAGAGGAACCGTTATGGA
>JAZDOO010000412.1:0-4736 GCA_043798555.1 Pseudomonadota bacterium
GATGCATGAGGTGGGTATTTCCCACGGTGACCTTCACCTGAAAAACATTCTCCTTCAAATCAATGATCCTCAAGAAATAAATATCTATATTATTGATTTTGATAAATCCAGTGCAACGTCTCAGCTTAATGAAAATAAGCGAATCCAAAACCTGTTACGGCTCAATCGGTCGGTAGAAAAATATAAAAAAATGGGTTTACCGATTACCCGGACCGATGTCCTGCGCTTCCTTTTAGCTTACTACCAAAATCCCCCCAACTTCCGTACCCTAATAAGGGAATTAACCCAACGATATAAGCGGCATATGCGCTACCATCGCTTAGGGGGGAAAATCCTGAAGTTGTTCTAAATACAAGATTTGTCGGGAGTCCATTTACAGGATTTTTTGCTGAAGACCTTCAGCAAAATACTCTTTCAAAGTCACCTTCCCGCAAGCCCTGTCAATATGAGAGAAACTCCTGCGAGCCCTGCAATCCACCTTATCCAGCCATAAGTCCAAACCATGAGAATGAGCATGGCGATTCCTAATAGGATCCTGAAGGCTCCCTCTTTTTTACCCACATTTTTTTCTAATTTCATAGCACTATCCTCCTCTCGATGATGAGGCCGATTGTATTCAAATATCCGGGGCATTACAACCTTATTTGAGGCAGTTTTGATTTTTTCAAAAAAACCAACATTTTTTTCTATGAAAAATCTTCTGTGAAAAATCTTGACATAGGCAAATATGAAATCGATAAATATGATAAAGGAATTTGAGAAGGTCTATGACAAAATACTGAACTTATATGGTGTAAGACTGGAATCTTATAGCTCAACGCCTGACCCAGGAGGGCCTATGGATATTTCCAAAGTCATTGCTGAGATGAAAAAAGAGCCGGGGTTTTCGGAAAACGTAGGTATGATCTTGATCCACAACGGTGTAGTCCGCGGCTGGTCGAGGCAGGGTCATAAGCCGGTAACCAGTATTGAGGTCGCGGTGGATGAGCCAAAGATTGCGGCATTACGTGAAGAATACTCCAAAAAACCCGGAATTTATAGAATCCTGATCGAGCACCATGCTGGAAGGCTGAACTTAGGGGATGACCTGCTTTTTATTCTGGTTGCTGGTGACATTCGAGAGAACGTAAAACCAGTGCTTTCGGAACTTCTGGACCGCATCAAAACTGATGCAGTCACCAAATCAGAGTTAACGTAAGGCCCTCCCACTAATTAAGAGCTAATCTTTAATCCCCAGTTTCTCCATCTTCCTCCACAAAGTAGTAACGTGGATTCCCAGTTCCTTTGCCGCTTTCCCTCGGTGCCCATGATACTTTTTCAGCGTATCGAGAATTGCCTGCGCCTCAGCATGCTCCAATCTTTTTCCCTGCCCTGGTTTGGTTTCTGGCGGGGGAAAAGCTTTTTGAGCAAAGTCCCGGGGAAGGTGGGCCGTGGTAATTTCAACGCCCCGGCAGAGGACAAAGGCATATTCAATGATGTTTTCCAGTTCCCGTATGTTTCCCGGAAAGCCATACTCCATAAAAAGATTGAGCACCTCATCGGCAACTTGGGTAATCCGCTTTCCGGTTTTAAGGTTAAATTGTCGAATAAAGTGTTCCACTAAGTACGGTATGTCTTCCCTTCTCTGAGACAGGGGCGGAAGGGTGACCTTGATCACATTGATCCGGTAATAGAGATCATCCCGAAACTTTCCCCGCGATAAAAGTTCGGCGAGATCTTTATTGGTAGCTGCGATAATCCGGGCATTTGCTTTTACCGATTTAGTTCCGCCCAAAGGTTCATACTCCTTTTCCTGAAGGACCCGCAAAAGCTTTACCTGAAGGGAGAGGGAAAGGTCGCCAATCTCATCCAGAAACAGGGTGCCCCCCTCAGCCAGCGCAAAACGGCCCGGTTTATCCTTTTTTGCGTCGGTAAAAGCTCCTTTTACATAACCGAACAGTTCTGACTCCAGCAAGGTATCAGGCAAGGCGCCACAGTTTACCACCACATAAGGTCCTTTCTTTCGCGGGCTTAAGTTATGGATCGCCCGAGCAAAGAGTTCCTTCCCGGAGCCGCTCGGCCCCTGAATTAATACGGTGCTTTAACTTTCGGCAATATCGGGCAGCACCTCGAAAATTTCCTGCACTTTATGGTTTTTGCTGATGATGTCTTCAAAGGTATACTGCTTGGTGATCTCCTTTTTCAGTTTCTCCAGGACTGAAAGGTCCCGAAAGGTCTCCACACCGCCAATCACCTTGCCCGTCTCATCACGCAATACTGCTGTGCTGATGCTAACAGGAATTTCCTCCCCGTTAACATTGAGGATATTCACTTTTAGGTCAATGTGCTCTTTTCCAGTACGCATGGTTTTTTCCAGAGCGCAGGAGGTCTGGCAGATGCTGGAGTGAAAGACATCAAAGCATTTTTGTCCGATTGCCTGTTGTCGGGAAATACCGGTGATTCTTTCTGCGGCCCGGTTGAAAGAGGTGACATTTTTGTCCCGGTCAATGGTGAAGACCCCATCAGCAATGCTGTTTAGGATAACTTCAATCTGGTTTTTCCTTTCTGGTTTTTTCATCATTTCTTTCGCTGGAAGAGAAACGATTATGTTGGATGGTTGTCCCCTTAAAAAGGCTACCATAAAATTGCAAATTTGCAATATTTTTTTGCATGTTCCTGCAATCTTGCAATCATTTTTATTTTTAGGATCAGTCTCTGTTTTTATAACCCTTCAAAACTTTTCGCTTATTACTGTTGGCCTCTCCTTTGCATTACCCATGACTCGGAGAACCCTGATGAAGATAGCAATTCCCCTATTCAACAACCGAGTATCACCGAGGTTTGACTTCGCTCCCTCGTTACTGGTGGCAGCGATAGAAAATAACCAGATTCGAGAGCGAAAAGAGATCGCCCTCAAGGGCTTTAACCTTTTTCAACGGTGCTCAATCCTGAAAGACCTGGGTGTTAATACTCTTATTTGTGGCGGAATTCAGGACTTTCTCACTCGATCATTAGATTTCACCAGCGTGAAAGTAATTTCACCGATTTCCGGAGACGCTGAAGAAGTGCTCCAGCGTTTTTTACAGGGAACTTTATCTCCTTCATTTCCACCTTCCTTAGCAGTTTCTCGACCGAGACCGTGCTGGAGAGGCAAGCGGAGAAGGATAGGATGCGCACGGGGGAAAAAAGAGTAACGCAAAAACGTGAACCGCACATTGACAAGAGGAAAACATCATGACAAAAAAGGTGCTCATAATCGGAGGAGTAGCAACTGGATGCAAGGCTGCATCCCGGATCAAGAGAATGACCCCAGAAACTGAGGTAACTATTATTGAGAAGGGAGAGATAATTTCGTATGCGGCTTGTGGTTTACCATATTTTATTTCGGATATCGTTCATGATCATAAAGAACTTCTGAGCACTCCCCTTGGTGTTATCCGGGATGAAAACTTTTTTAAAAATGTTAAGGGCGTGACCGTCTATACTAAAACCAGGGCAGAAGAGATTGATAGAGAAAAAAAAATTGTGAAAACTATAAATACCGAAACGGGAGAGCAAAAGGAGTTTTCCTACGACAAGCTGGTTTTAGCAGTAGGAGGAAGCCCAGTCGTTCCTTCTATTAAAGGAGTTCATCTGAATAATATTTTTAAACTGAGCACAATCGAAGACGGCTTAGCGATAAAAAAGCACCTTGCGGGGGGTAAGGTAGATAGGGCAGTAATTGTGGGGGCTGGTCTCATCGGAATGGAAATGGCTGAGGCGCTTAATTTGTGGGGCGGAGAGGTATCGGTAGTAGAGATGCTGGATTGGGTATTACCCACCATGTTAGATAAGGATATGGGACTTATACTCAGGAGATACCTGGAAGGTAGAAATATAAACATCCTCACCTCAGAGAGAGTCGTTCGCTTTGAAGGAGATGAACAGGGAAATGTGGATAAGGTTATTACAGATAAAAATGAATTGGAGTCCGACTTAGTTTTGTTATCTGTCGGAGTGAGGCCGAATGTGGAACTGGCAAGAAAAGCCAGCCTTCTGATTGGTGAGACTGGAGCTATTCAGGTAAACGAATATCTTCAGACCAGCGATCCTGACATCTATGCTGGAGGAGACTGTGTTGAAAACACCCACCGGTTGACCGGAAAAAAAGTGTACACTCCTCAGGGGTCAACCGCCAATAAACATGGCCGGGTCATTGCTGACCATATAACGGGAGAAAGGTATTCCTTTCCTGGGGTTTTGGGAACAGCGATCTGCAAAGTGCTCGATTTCAATGTTGCCAGAACCGGACTTTCTGAAAAAGATGCGGCTTCGCAAGGATTTGATGTTGAAACCGTCATTTGCTCAGGCCAAGATCGTCCTCATTATTATCCAGAATGGGCAAACATTATCATCAAGCTTATTGCTGACAAAAAGAATGGCAACCTTCTTGGGGTTCAAATAGTGGGCCAGGGAGATGTGGCAAAGAGGATAGAAATCGTCGTCTCAGCCATCAGTCTGGGAGCTAACGTAAGGAAGATTGCTACCTTTGATTTGGCCTATGCTCCTCCCTTTTCCCCGGCCATGGATAATATCATTACTGCTGCCAATGTCATGGAGAACAAGCTCAGGGGAGTAGCAAAGTCCATATCTCCCTTGTTAGTGAAGGAAAAGCTCGAGAGGGGAGATGATTTTATCTTTCTGGATGTCCGCTCTCCTAAAGAGTATGAAGAGCTCCGCATTGATCATCCCAAGGTAAAGCTAATCCCGCTGGGTAA
>JAZDOO010000036.1:0-15796 GCA_043798555.1 Pseudomonadota bacterium
GATTTTTCTTTTTTCATGGGAGGCAGTAATGTCAAGGAAACAAAGCTCATCTGCCCCCTGTTCATCATAAGTTTTTGCATTTTCTACCGGATCTCCCGCATCGCAGAGCTGAACGAAATTAATGCCCTTTACTACCCTTCCGTCTTTGACATCAAGACAGGGAATGATGCGTTTTGTTAGCATACTTGCCCCTTCGCCACCCAGATTGCTTCTTTGAGGTCAATTTTTTCCTCATAGAGCGCCCGACCAATAATAATACCCCTTACCCCATCGTTAGTTAGGGGCATAAGCTTCCTAATATCTTCTATTGTGGCTACGCCACCCGAGGCAATTATTGGAATTGAAACTGCTTGAGCTACCATTCGGGTAGCAGACAAGTTAACTCCCGTGAGCATACCATCTCTTAGGATATCAGTATAAATAATTGCCGCTGCCCCTTCATGTTCGCAGCGACGGGCAAGCTCAATTGCTGAGAAATCGGTCTGCTCTGCCCACCCTTTTATAGCTACTTTTCCATTTCTGGCATCTATTCCCACCACGATTCGATCAGGGAATTGCAAACACGCTTCCGAGAGAAAAGCCTTTTGTTGGTAGGCTATGGTCCCAAGAATAACCCGGTTTATTCCCATTGAGAGATACTGTTCAATAACATCGAGGGTGCGAATGCCTCCTCCCAATTGGATCGGAATAGTTACCGCTTGTCTTATCTCCTGAATAACCACCTTATTTTGAGGGATACCGGAAAAAGCTCCATCCAGATCTACCAGGTGGAGCATTTCTGCCCCCAAAGCTTCCCATTGCCGGGCAATCTCCCGGGGATGGTGAGAAAACAAGGTCTCTTTTTCCATTACCCCTTGTTCTAACCGGACACATTTTCCATTTTTGAGATCAATCGCTGGGATGATTAACATTGCAACATTTTTTCTCATTTTTCAGCAAAGCTCTCCACTCTGCACTCTTCACTTTTCACTCTTTATATAAGACTCCCGAACTGTTTTAGGATGGTTAAGCCCATTTTCTGACTTTTTTCGGGATGAAATTGGCAGGCAAAAACATTGTCTTTGCCCACACTGGAAACAAATTCCACCCCATAGGTGGTCGTAGTAGTAATAATCTCCGGATCTTCAGGCTTTACATAATAGGAATGGACAAAATAAAAAAAAGATCCATTGGGAATGTTAGCTAAAACCGGGGTTTGGTTTTTTATGGTGATGCTGTTCCAGCCCATGTGAGGAACCTTGAGCGCGTGCTTTGCCTCTTTCCCGTTTCCAAAAAAACGGACTACCCGGCCTTTAAACACATCAAGGCCAGGATGAAATCCGAATTCTTCGCTTTCCGAAAAAAGCACCTGGAGTCCCAAACAGATACCTAAAAAAGGCTTCCCCTTCGAGATCGCCTTAAGAACACTCTCGATCAATCTCCGTTGCTCTAAATTTTTCATACAGTCAATGAATGATCCCACTCCGGGAAGGATAATGCCATGGGCATCTCCAATGGTTTTAGCCTTATCACTAACAACCGCAGGGATACCCACCTTCTCCAGGCCCTTCTGGACACTCCGGAGATTACCCATTCCATAATCTATAATTGCAATAAATTTCTTTTTTTCCATAAAGCATTAAAAAATGAGCGATCGGTAAAAGAAGCGAGGATCACAGTACGCCTTTAGTGGACATAACCCCTTGAATCCGCGGGTCAGAGGTTACCGCCTCACTGAGGGCTCTCCCAAATGCTTTAAAGATAGCTTCGATTACGTGATGCCGGTTATCCCCATAAGGAACATTGATGTGTACGTTAATGCCGCTGGCATTGGTAAATGCCTGAAAAAATTCTTTGATAACTTCAATATCAAAAAAACCTACTTTCCCACCCGCAATCGGAAGATTATAGACTAATGAAGGGCGGTTACAGATATCAAGAGCAACCTGGGCTAAGGCTTCATCCATGGGGACAACAGAAAAACCATAGCGCCGGATTCTTTTTTTGTCTTCCAGCCCCCTTTTGAAGGCTTCACCTAACAAAATGCCAATGTCTTCAACCGTGTGGTGAAAATCTATCTCTAAATCACCCCTGGCTTTAAGGCGAAGGTCAAAAAACCCGTGTTTAGCCATTAATTCTAACATGTGGTTTAAAAACGGAACCCCGGTATCTATATCCGATTCGCCATTCCCATCTAAATTGATCTGCAGGGAAATCTGGGTCTCTGAGGTGCTTCTTTCTAAAGTGATCTCGCGAGGCATCTAAGCTCCTTTTATTAATAAATAAAGATTTTTATATCAAACCATTCACGGTATGTCAAACCAGGACCTCGATGGGATCTTAAATTTTTCGGATAACATGCTAAAATTCTTGACAGTTCCTCAATTTTTCTGATATTCCACGTACTAATAGAGCGAATTAAAAGTTCCCACCATGCGATTTGGAAGATGGGAATCAAAAGGATTTATCCAAAATGATAACTCAAAAGAGAGGAGGAGGGTTATGAAAAAAGAGGTAAAAATTGGAGAATGGCTTAAGGAAGGGTTCGAGGCAGTAAAAGCGGATGTTATTGGGTATGCATTTCCTGCTCTCATCCTTTTTGGCGTATGTATAACCATCGCGGGTACGCTGATAGCGGCGCCCCTATTGTGTGGTTTTTATCATATCATCTTCCAGCGAATGAAAGGGCAGGGTTCTTCCACCGGGGATCTGCTCAAAGGGTTTGATGTGTTCCTGGATGCCTTTTTGGCGGGGATTATCTTCATTGCAGTCATTTTTGTTGTTTCTCACATTCCCGTTTTAGGGCTGATCTTGAGTTTCCTGATCGGGGCTGCTTTTATTTTTGTTCTGCCTTTGATCTGGGAGAAACGTTTTTCCTTTATAGAGGCTATCCGGGAAAGCTTCCGGCTTTTTAAGGAAAACTGGACCCAGTTACTCCTTTTTTATTTTGTTGGTTCGTTGGTGGGAAGCGTAGGAATTTTATTGCTGGGAATCGGGATTATTTTGACCTTCCCCATTTATTTGTATGCTACTGCGTGCCTTTACCGTGATTGGGTTGGATTTGATAGTACCACCACAGCGCTCCCGCAATAACGACTGAACCATTAAAAAAGGAAAAGCCGGATCCTTATAGGGGGGATTTAAAGGGAAAAGGGTCCGACCTTTCCGTGGAAAATTTAATTATTACATAAAAAAGAAAAAAATCCAGAAAATTTATTAGATATTAATCCTCTTAATAAATTATCCCTTGGGTAACATTTTATTATGAGTCAACTGGTAACAATGATGCAAGAAGCCCGGTTATTTTCTTCCAAATTGTTTTTCTAAATCCGGCAGCGTGAGCGTTATGCAGGTTGGACGGCCGTGAGGACAGGTGAAGGGCTCTCTGGTCTGAAAGAGACTTTTTACCAGATACTCCATTTTTTCCGGCAGGAGATAGGAGGACCCCTTAACTGATTTACTTTTGCAGGCGATACCGGCAGCCAGTGCCTTTTTCTTATCCCCCGGATCACGGGGTATGTACCCTTCCATTGCGTCATGAATGAAGTCCAAAAGGAGCACCCTGGGATCCACAGAGTTTAAAAGAGCGGGGACAGCATCAACTGAGTACGTGTTACGGCCCAGATGGTTAATTCCGAAACCCAGTTGCTCCAAGAGGGGGAGGTATTCCTCTAAGACTTCCTGTTCGCGATAATCGAGGGAAAACGTGACGGGAATAAGCTGGCGTTGGGAAAGGGAGTGGGTGCTTATTAAAGTATCCAGAATGTTTTCGTACATAATCCGCTCATGGGCAGCATGCTGGTCAATAATGAAAAGCTTTCCATCAGTTTCAGCTATGATATAGGTGGCGTGGTATTGTCCTATGATTCGGGGAATCTTCTCACTCTCTTCTCCTTCGAGGGTGAGCACCCGCTCCGAAGTTACCGGATAACAAGGTATCCCCTCCCGATCTTGGTCAGGGGAGGAAAACCCTGTTGGGGCCTCATGAACTACGGTGAGAGCAAGGGAACCATTGGTTTCTGGATAATATATCTTCTCAACTTTTTTGTCAGACGAAGGAACCAAATCCTCGCCCCAGGTATGAACTTCCTTTAAATGAACCTTAGGAAATTTCTTTTGCGTGTGCAGTGCCTGGCGAACGCTCTCTATCAGCAGCTTTTGAACCTCACGTTCATTTGCTATCCTTACCTCCATTTTATTGGGATGCACATTTACATCCACGCGGGAAGATTCAATATCAAAAAAAAGAAAAGCGAGGGGGTATCGGTGAGGAGAAAGCGTGTCTTCATATGCATGACGGAGTGCAAAACTTAACCCCGGGCTGGTAACCGGGCGATTATTAATGTAAAAATATTGGCCGGTTCTATTCACCCGGCTCACTGCCGGTTCGGTAACAAATCCGGAAAATTTTATTTCCGCGGTGCTGGTCTGAACCGGGATTAAAGCTTCTACCACTTCTTCACCGTGAATCTGACCAATTCTTTCCCGGAGGCTAAAACAGGAAGGAGTATCTAAAGTCACCGTGCTGTCTTTAACCAGCTTAAATGCTACCGCCGGATTCCCCAGAGCAAAGGTGGTGAAGGTATCAACAATAGCGAACAATTCTGCCTTTTCCGTACGAAGAAATTTCCTCCGCGCGGGGGTGTTAAAAAACAGGTGGGCTACCTCTACCGTCGTTCCCAATGCTATCCCAATTTCCCGAATTGATTCAATGAGCCCTCCAGCTACCTTGATTTCCGTTCCGAAATCAGCTCCCGATGCTCTGGTCAAAAGCGTAAGCTGGGAAACTGCAGCGATGCTCGGCAATGCTTCTCCCCGGAAACCAAAACTTCGGATACGGAAAATATCCTCTATCGCTTCAATTTTACTGGTAGCATGTCGCTGCAGAGAATGCGCCGCATCCTCTGGACTCATTCCCTCACCATTGTCAGTGACCCGGATCAGCTCTTTCCCCCCATGCTTAACGCTAACAGAGATACTGTTAGCCTGGGCGTCCAGGCTGTTTTCCACAAGTTCCTTTACTATGGAAGAAGGTTTTTCGATAACCTCTCCGGCAGCGATTTTATTAACTACTTCTTCTGGAAGGACTTTTATCTTCCCCATAAAAGCTTTTTCTCCACGCTCACTGATAATGGTATGCCGAAATCGGCTGATCCTCCAGAACACGGCACTGGGCTTTTTCCTTAAGTTGATATAACCGATTGAGCGCCTCTAAGGGAGTCATATTCTCGATTTCGAGCTCTTTAATCTCTTTGACAAGCGGATGATCCTCAGGTGTGCTACTCAAGGGTAGTAAATCTTTTATACTCTCTAACGGGGATTTCTTTCCTGACATTTCCAAAAATGGAATCACCGGGTTACGTTCGTGTTTTTCTATTACCGGCCCCTCTACCCTCTTTGTTTTTGGTTCTCTTTCCCCGGATCCATTCTCCAGGGCAGCAAGAATCTTCTCCGCCCGCAGGACAACCTCTTCGGGGAGGCCTGCCAATTTGCCTACGTGAATACCATAACTGCGATCTGCCCCACCCGGCATAATCTTCCGAATGAAAACGATTTCTCCATCATACTCCTTAACCATAACATTATAGTTTTTCACTCCCTCAAGCACTTCCTCCAGGCGAGTAAGCTCATGGTAATGGGTAGCAAAAAGTGTCTTTGGTTGGGGGCCAGACGATTTGCCCAAGTATTCGCATACTGCCCAGGCGATGCTCACGCCATCAAACGTAGAGGTTCCCCGGCCGATTTCATCAAGGATAACCAGACTGCGCGGGGAGACATTGTTTAAAATGTAAGCAGTTTCAATCATTTCTACCATAAACGTACTCTCCCCCCGGGCAAGATTGTCGGATGCCCCGATGCGGGTGAAGATTTTATCCACCACTCCGATTCGGGCAGAAGCAGCCGGAACAAAACTCCCAATTTGAGCCATGAGCACAATCAGGGCAACTTGTCTCAGGTAAGTAGATTTTCCCGCCATATTGGGCCCAGTGATAATGAGCAGTTGATGATCCGCCCGGTTTAAAAAGCTATCATTTTCCACAAACCTCCCCTCCTCCAGTACCCTTTCCACCACCGGGTGCCGTCCGCCATTGATATGAATTTCCGATCCATGATCAATAACCGGACGAACATACTCATGGCGTATGGCCAGGAAGGCAAAGGTTGCAAGGACATCAAGGGTGGCAACTGCCTCAGCAATCTCCTGGATTTCCTTGATATGCACCATCACCTGGTTCCGGATCTCCTCAAAAATCGCACCCTCGATTTCATTGGCCCGTTCTTCTGCACCCAGGATTTTTTCTTCATATTCCTTTAATTCCGGAACTATAAATCGCTCGGCATTTACCAGGGTCTGGCGGCGGATATAGTAATCAGGAACCTGGTTAAGGTTAGCTTTGGTTACTTCAATGTAATATCCAAACACTTTATTGTATCGAACCTTCAAGGATTTGATTCCCGTCCGGGTGATTTCTTGCTGCTGAAGTTTTGCCAGCCAATCTTTTCCATGGTGAGCAATCTGGCGCAGCTCATCCAATTCCTGGCTATAGCCGGAACGGATCATCCTCCCTTCTTTAATGCTCAGGGGAGGATCATCCACAATGGCCTGCTTTATAAGAGCAACCAAACTGCCGAGGTCGTGAAGGTATTCCTTCTGTTTCTGAAGGAGTGAACTTTGGAAAGGCGTCAAAAGATTTTTCACCTCTGGAATTCGCTCAAGTGAGTCTTTTAAGGCAATAAGGTCCCGCGCCGAACCCAGTCCACAACTCAGGCGCCCTACGATTCGCTCTAAGTCCCGAATTGACCCCGTTACCTCCCGCGCCTTAATGAGAATGGCCCGTTGCGCTCCCATCTCTTCCACCGCTTCCAGACGAGCATTAATCTGCCCGGGAATAATGAGGGGCTGCCTTATCCAGCGACTCAGCAAACGTGACCCCAGAGAGGTCACCGTTTTATTCAACACCTCAAAAAGAGTTACCGCTCCCTTCTCCCCGGAAATTGGGTTCATAAGCTCCAGGTTTTTCTGCGTCTTTCGATCCAGGATCATATAATCACTGGATGCATAAGGAGCTGGCGGTTTGATATGTTTAACTGAGAGGTGAAGGTTATCACGAAGATAGTGGATGATGGCACCAGCAGCAGAAACTCCCGCTGAATATCCATCCAAACCCAACCCCTCCAGCGAAGCAAGGTTAAAGGAGTCTTTTAATAGCTTGGCAGCATAGCTGCATTCAAAAATCCACTCCTCATAAGGTGTGAGAATAGCACTCAGTTCACCCTTAAGAAATCGGTAAACTGAGGAATGTTCATCCGTCTTTTCAGAAACAATACATTCACTCGGGTGTATCCGGGTAAGTTCCCCAAATAAATCCTCCTGATCACGGAGTTCGGTAATGCGAAATGAACCGGTAGCAAGATTCAAATGAGCTAAGCCGATGACGTCGTTATGCTGATAAATTCCAGCAATAAAATTTTCCTCCTGGGAACCAGAAACGTCATCTTCGATATTTGTTCCCGGGGTGATGATGCGGATCACTTCCCTTTTAACAATATCCTTGCACGTTTTGGGGTCTTCCACCTGTTCACAGATCGCCACCTTCAGTCCTTCCCGGGTCAGGCGGTTAATGTATCCTTTGGCAGCATGGTAGGGCACTCCGCACATGGGAATCCGGTTCCCTTTTCCGCCCTCCCGGGAGGTGAGGGTAATATCTAAAATCCGGGACGCCTTCTTGGCATCGTCGAAAAACATTTCATAAAAATCCCCTAACCGGAAAAAAACAATGGCATCCGGATGCTCTCGTTTTACGGTAAGATATTGTTTTAGCATTGGCGTCATACGGCAATCCTCTGGTAAAGGAACGAAGTACAGCCAAAAATAATCCTTTATTTTGTATATTAAGTTTTATACACCACAATATATAGTATGTCAAGAATAAATTATCTTGTTCCCGAAGCGGAAAGCAAATCTATTTTTTTGAAATTAAATTCATCATGTACAACATTTTTTCTTTCCTTGCTGGCCTATTTAAAAAAATATTGCAGTTTCGAATTATTCGGTCTAAAATTTCGAGCATAAGCCAGGTCTGATGACAATTTCCCAGAAATCATTGCAGTTCCATATAAATATAATGTTGGCTGTAATGATATATATAGAATTAATGAGATTTGATGCAGAGAAACATCGCCGACATTCGATTCGATTGCCCCATTATGATTATTCCAGTGTTGGGGCATATTTTGTCACCTTGTGCACGAGAGAACGTGAATGTCTATTTGGCGAAATCCAGAAGGACGTGGGGGCAGGGCTTGCCCCTGCCCAGATTCCCAACGATGTTTTCCAATTAACCACAGTTGGAAAGATTGTCGAGAAGAACTGGTTACAGATTTCTCAACGTTACCAATACGTCGAGGTAGATGAATACATAATAATGCCAAATCATCTTCACGGGATTGTGATGATCGGCTTCAAAGATAAGAGGGCAACCGCGAGGGTTGCCCCTACGTTGGGGCAGATTATCGGGTCGTTTAAATCCACATGTGTTACTGACTATCTCAAACACATCAGGGAAAATCAATTGGAAGAAACAGGGAAAATATGGCAACGCAATTACGGAAGATATAGGGTCAAATCTTTTTTCTTGAGGGTAAGGCGAGGCTCACACCTCAAATTTTAAGTTTTGCGGTAGGGATTGGGGGATTTTACCAATTTAAAGCGAGTATAAGCCACGGCCTGATGGCAATTTCCCAAAAATCATTGCAGTGGCATAAAATATAATGTCAGGGTAAATGAGGATGAAAATGAAGATTACATGGCAAGATTATATAGAAAGCACCCCAACTATTCTTCGAGGTAAACCGCGCATCAAAGGGACCAGGATTCCTGTGAGCCTGATTCTTGGTTATCTCGCGGCCGGCAATAGCCCTGAACAAATTATCGCTGAATTTCCAGATCTCACTCACGAACAAATCACTGCCTGCCTGGATTATGCTCGTGAGCTGGCAGAATTCGAAGTGGCTGTCTGATGAGCTTGAGATTCTTCACGGACCACTGCGTGCCTAACTCGGTCATCCAGGCACTCCGTGACACTGGGCATGAGGTTTTTATCCTGAGAGAACATATTCCTCAGGATTCCGATGATCTCGCTGTCATCGCAAAGGCACAGGAGCTGGATGCCATTTTGGTGTCGTTGAATGGCGACTTTAGCGATATCGTGACGTACCCACCATCCAACTACAAGGGAATTGTCGCGCTCCAGGTCCGAAATCATCCAGAAGTGATTCCATCGCTTATGCGACGGCTCGTGAATTATCTCACTGCTCATCCTGAAATGGATAACTTTAAGGGCCAGTTGCTTTTGGTAGAGGCGCATAGAATTAGGATTCGAAAATAAGTTGGCGAGGATGTGCGAAGCGTTTCGATAGCCTAACCAGCGCATGGAAGAGGGGCGGGTCCCATCTTAAATTCTTAAGTATCGGATATATGCCACTTGATATTTAAGGTGCAAGATCCCGAAGATTCCCCTAAAAAATTAATATGTTACTGCAGAGGTAGAGGATTGTGTGGATTTTACCAATTTAAAGCGAGTATAAGCCACAGTCTGATGGTAACTTCCCAGAAATCATTGCAGTCAGATAAAATGTAATGGCAACAATAAACGAACATTGTCAAGCTGATTCATAAAAGCTATAATTAATCAAAAGACGATGAGATATGCTTTTATATGAAGAGAATGCGAAAAGATCCTGACATGCTGGAAGAGTATGATTTCAGCAGCGGCATTCGGGGGAAATATGCCAAGCGGTATGCAAAAGGAACAAATATTGTGGTAATTGAACCCGATATTGCAAAATTTTTCCCGGACCATGACTCTGTAAATCAGGCTTTGAGATCATTGACGGAGATTATTAAGAGACAAAAAAAGACTGCCTGACAAAGCGCTCCGGCGGACACGGCATAGCCGCGCCGCAGGGGGGGGGTGGAGTAGCAGGATGGTTTGATGATAATTTCCCAGAAATCATTGCAGTCACATAAAATATAACCTAAGAAGATTAGTCGAAATATCCGTTGACGATGATGCATTTTAAATGCATAATGATACATATACTTGAAATATCTAAGAGGTCAAATCCATGAGAACAACGTTAAACATCGAAGATGAATTGCTTAATAAGGCATCAAAGTTGACTGGGGTTAAGGAAAAAACATCCCTGGTTAGGCTTGGTTTGGAAGCCTTGATTGCCCGGGAAAGCAGTAAAAAGCTTGCCAAATTGGGTGGAACTGAAAAAGATTTAACCATGATATCTCGGAGAAGGACGTTTAGGAAATAGGATGGTTCTTGTTGACACTTCGGTATGGGTATTACATCTGCGGGAAGGGAATATCGGGCTTGAGAGGTTATTGAAAGACGGTGATGTTGTCTGTCACCCGTTTATAGTAGTTGAGCTCGCTTGCGGGAATCTAAAAAACAGATCTGAAATCTTTTTACTGCTCCAAACGCTACCTATGGCGACACAGGCAGAACATGAAGATGTTATGCAGTTCATCGAGAATTATCGGCTGATGGGAAAAGGGTTAGGTTATATCGATATGCATTTGCTTGTCTCGGCTCTCCTAACCGAAGTTCCAATTTGGACGCTCGATAGAAAACTGAATGAAATCTCAACCGAACTTGGAATCGGTTTGAATATGAAATGACCAGATAACAAATCACTCCAGAGAAGAATAAAGGGTCGAATCCTTCATCTTGACAAATCAAATCCCGCATTTCCTTGCCTTCATTTTCCCCAATTTACACCTTTCGTTGCGAAATTTTATCAACCGGTTTGCGGGAATTTTTTCTCAAATCTGTCCTCCCTCACCCCTGACCTGGCGAGCATTGACAATTAAGAGAATTTTTTGTAAAATTTTTTTGATAATAAATACTTAGAGTAATTGGTGCTATGATTGTCTGCAAATCTTCGAGTGAAATTGAAAAACTGAAAAAAAGCAATCACATTGTTAGTCTCATTTTGGAAGAACTCCGAAAATCAGTGAAACCCGGAGTTACTACCCTTGAGCTTGACCAATTGGCCGAAAAATTGACCAGGAAACACGACTGCATTCCAGCCTTTAAAGGCTACCGGAACTATCCGGCCTGCCTTTGTCTTTCCGTAAACGAGCAGATAGTCCACGGCATTCCCGGTAACCGAAAGTTACAAAACGGCGATATCGTGAGTCTGGACCTGGGGGTTAAATGTGATGGGTTTTACGGGGATGCAGCCATTACCGTTCCCGTGGGTGAAGTAAGTCCAGAATCTCAAAAATTAATAGACATCACTAAGGAAGCCCTTTACCTTGGGATTGAAAAAGCCCGCGCGGGAAATCGCCTTTCTGATATTTCCCATGCAATTCAGACGTGGGTGGAAAAACACGGGTTTTCGGTGGTTCGGGATTTTGTCGGTCACGGTATTGGAAAAAACCTCCACGAAGAGCCCCAGATTCCCAATTTCGGCAAACCCGGCTTTGGCCCTCGCCTGAGAAAAGGTATGGTCCTGGCATTAGAACCGATGGTAAATGCAGGAGGGCATGAAATAAAAATACTGGATGATGGGTGGACCGCAGTAACAGCCGACGGAAGTCGTTCAGCTCACTTTGAACATTCCATCGCGGTGACGGAAGATGGCCCCCTCGTCCTCAGCGAACGTGGCGCAAGCTAAAGAAGGAGACCCAAAGTGAGTCGTACCATTATCACCTATCCGGATACGGTTCTCAGGGAAAAAGCGAAGTCAGTGAAAAACGTTGGGACCGAACATATCAAACTGGCGGAGGACATGGCAGAAACTATGTATCTCTGTAAAGGACTCGGGCTGGCGGCTCCTCAAGTGGGAGAATCATGTAGCCTCGTTGTTGTTGATATTGGCGAGGGTCTCATAGAACTTTTTAACCCGATGATTGTTGCTTCAGAGGGGTTAATATGCTCAAAGGAAGGGTGCCTGAGCGTTCCTGATGTTACGCTTGAGATCAAACGGGCAGAAACAATTGTAGTAAAGGGATTAAATCGGGATGGGAAAGAAATCACCCTGGAGGCCAAAGAGTTAATGGCCCGAGTCATTCAGCACGAAATTGACCATTTACACGGAACCCTGATCATTGACCGGGTTTCTAAGGCTCAACGCCAGCTCATTAGCGGAAAGCTTAAAAAACTTCGTCGGGAACATGAAGGGGTCTGATCATCATCTTTGCTCTTTTACGTAACGTTCATTCTCTTCCGGATCTTCTACCCTACTCATTCACTCCAGTTGGCTAAGAACGAAAATCTCCTTGTTTGGTCATTGAATTAGTGGTATAAAGATTTTTTAAAACATTCTAACTTCTCCCCTACGTTAAGTTAGACTCTCATTAAATCACGTAATCCAAAGTCATACTAATCTATTCTCCCATGAGAGAATTTAAAGACACTCTTAGTGATTTAGAAAAACTCATTGACCAGGGCCGGGAGCTCCAAATTATTACGCTGCTCAGTTCCCTCCACCCTGCGGATATTGCGGATCTCGTTGACACCCTCGAAGACGAGGAAAAAAAGAAGCTCTTTGGCCTGCTCGCCATCCAAACCGCCTCGGATGTTATCTCGGAAATAGACGAGATTTCCCGGGAACTGATTTTAGAGGATATCCCCTCAGAACGGCTTACAAAAATTGTCCGGGATATGGAATCGGACGATGCTACCGATCTCCTTGCCGACCTTCCGGAAGACACAGCTCAGAAAATTCTTAACCAAATTGATAAAAAAGATTCCGAAGAGGTTCAAAAGCTTCTTAAATACTCAGAAGATACTGCCGGTGGCATCATGCAGGCCGAGCTTATCTCGGTCAATAAGGACATGAAAGTTCAAGAAGCCTTCGAACAAATTCGGGTTAAAGCTAAGGAGGCAAAGAATCTCCAAAATATTTTTATTACTACCAAAGATAATCAGTTGGTTGGGGTAGTATCCCTTAAAGACCTTATCCTCGCCGAACCCACTACCATCATCTCCACAATAATGAACCCCGACCCAATTAATGTAACCGTTGATGTAGACCAGGAAGAGGTGGCAAATCTTTTTAAAAAGTACGACTTTATCTCTCTTCCGGTAGTAGACTACGGTAAGCGATTAGTCGGCCAAATCCTTGTAGATGATATTATAGACGTATTTGAGGAAGAGGCTTCGGAAGATATTTTAAAAATGGCGGGGACAAGTGAGGATGAATTAGTGTATGGAAATAAAATCTTCAAGATTTCTCGGGCCCGTCTCCCCTGGTTGATTACCAATCTCTTCGGAGGAATCATAACCGGGTATTTCCTCTGGATCTTCAGGGTTACCGTAAAGGATGTATTAGCCCTGATCACCTTCATTCCAGTTATCACTGCTATGGGCGGGAATGTGGGAATTCAGACCTCCTCAATTATAGTAAGAGGAATTGCCATCAAAAAAGTTCAGCTTACAAATATGCGGGACAATATACTTAAAGAGCTTAAAGTAGGAGCGATTATTGGATTTGTCTGTGGTCTGGTAGCGGGAAGTGTAGCAAGCATTTGGCACCATAAGCCTTTGTTAGGAGTAGTGGTGGGGATAGCAATGTTTTTCGCCATGACCGTTGCCGCCATAACCGGAGCTTTTGTCCCCCTCGTTTTAAAAAAAATTAAGATTGACCCCGCGATTGCCTCAGGACCATTCGTAACCACTGCTAACGATATAACGGGCATTTTAATTTATATGATGACCGCTACCGCACTTCTGAAATTTTTAACGTAGCTTAAGATACGAAATGCCTGAGCAGAGCACTTCGGCCATAATCATTAATATTAGAGATTTCGGGGAGATAGATCGAATTGTTACGTTTTATACTTGCGATTTTGGAAAAGTTGCCGGGATTGCTAAAGGGGCCAGAAAAAGCCAGCGGCGGTTCGGAGCGGCGTTAGACCTTTTCTCCCATGTGGCGCTCTCCTTCTTTACCAAGGAGACCCTCGGGCTGGTGCGCGTTAATCACCTCCAGCTTCTCAACCCTTTTCCCTCGCTTCACGAGGATATTATGCGGATGGGATACGGGGGTTACTTAGCAGAACTCGTGATGGAAATGACTGCCGAAGGGATGCCCAATAAGGAGCTTTTCGAAACATTGGTGAGATTTTTTTTTATTCTCGATACTTACCCCCTCAAGGAGGATTACCTCCACATCTTTGAAATGCGGCTGTTGGATGCCTTAGGATATCGTCCCTGTCTCGACCGTTGTACTCATTGCAAAAAAGACCTCAAGGAGGAGGACGTTCTCCGGTTTAGCCTCTCCCGAGGAGGGGTTGTTTGCAGCACGTGTAATGCAGATTATAAAAATTTATACCCGGTTTCTCTGGGTACGCTAAAATTGTTACAACAATCATATACCCTGAGTTTAGATAAAATTCAGCGCCTGGTTTTTTCTTCCCAGGCTTTGGAAGAAAGCCGGGAAATTCTTCCTCACTTCATTCAATACCATAGTGAAAAAGAACTTAACACCTTAAAATTTATTGAGAAAATGCGATGGACCCTTTCGTGAGGAGTTTTGGTAATGAATTTTCAAGAAGTAATCATGTCTTTGAATAGGTTTTGGACGAAACGGAATTGCGTCCTTCAGCAACCCTACGACATTGAAGTAGGGGCCGGAACCTTCAATCCTGCTACCTTTCTTCGGGTTCTGGGGCCAGAACCGTGGAATGTAGCCTATGTAGAACCATCCCGTCGTCCTACTGACGGACGCTATGGCGAGAACCCTAATCGCCTTCAGCACTATTATCAGTACCAGGTCATCATGAAACCTTCCCCCACTGATATCCAGGACATTTATTTAGAAAGTCTTATGAATTTGGGCATAGAGCCCCAGGAACACGACATCCGGTTTGTGGAAGACGATTGGGAATCTCCCACCTTGGGAGCCTGGGGTTTGGGCTGGGAGGTGTGGCTGGATGGCATGGAGATAACCCAGTTTACTTATTTTCAACAGGTAGGTGGTATTGACCTCAAACCCGTATCCGTTGAAATTACCTATGGTCTCGAGCGCATTGCCATGTATTTGCAAGGAGTGGAGAGCGTGTTTGCTATTGAATGGATCAACGGTATTTTTTATCGTGATATTCATCACCAAAGCGAGGTGGAATTTTCCCGTTACAATTTTGAGTATGCGGATACGGAAATGCTTTTTAAACTGTTTCAGATGTACGAGAAAGAATCGCTCCGGTTAACTGAGATTGGCCTGATTCTCCCCGCCTATGATTACTGTTTGAAATGTTCTCATACCTTTAACCTCCTTGATGCGCGGAGAGCCATCAGCGTCACCGAGCGGGTTGGATACATTGCCCGCGTCCGCACTCTGGCGCGCCTTTGTGCCGAAGGGTATCTAAAGCAACGAGGAACCATGGGGTTCCCGCTGCTAAAAAAGGTAGGAAATAATGTTTAAGAGTTCAAGAGTTCAAAGTTCAAGGGTTGAGAGTTTTGAAGATTTGAATGTCTATAACCAGGCTCGGCAGCTTACTAATGAAATATACAACATAACGAAGCAAGGTTCTTTCTCAAAAGACTACGGGTTAGCTGACCAGATTCGGCGCGCTTCAGTTTCCATAATGTCCAATATTGCTGAAGGATTTGAACGCGGAACAAATACGGAATTCATCCAGTTTCTTTTCATTGCCAAAGGTTCCTGTGGAGAAGTAAGAGCGCAACTCACCATAGCCTTTGATCAGAAATACATTGACGATGATAGCTACAAAGGTCTTGTTGACCGGTGTCGTCGCATCAGCGGAATGATCAGCAACCTTATTACGTATCTAAAG
>JAZDOO010000041.1:0-10406 GCA_043798555.1 Pseudomonadota bacterium
TGCTGGCGAGCTCTTCATCCAGGACATATTTTGAAGCCCCCGCAAATCCCTCTTTTTGAATGGCCTGTTTCATCTCTCTACACCTCAATCTTTCCTTAGAATTTAACTCGTATCATAACTATTTTTTCGTGATGTTTCAACTTGGCCTCGCCTTGCCCTAATTACGACACAGTCTCCAGGGGGAGAGGATAAGGGGTGGCCTTGCACAATTGCCAAAAATCGGTTTAAACTTCTACCTATATATCGTCCATTAATTTACAAATGGATGTCCCCTTAATCTCCTTCATCTTTGCCCTTAATACAGCATGGTAAATTGTTTTCTAGACAAGAAAGCCTCCTTTGGAGATGCTTTGAATTTCAATTGTCACGATGTCACACTCTGAGATTGCTTCGAGCCCGCCTACGATGGGGACTCGCAATGACATCTTGAGTGGCTTGCGTTTAAAGCTCCGAGGGGAGATCTTTTAGCTGGGAGAGAGAAAATACCGGTCCATCCTTACACACATACTTGGTTCCGATATTACAGCGACCACAGATACCAATCCCGCATTTCATTCGCTTTTCCAAGGTGGTAATAATCTGTTCATCTTTAAACTTTAATTTACTTAAACCCTGAAGGACGAATTTAATCATGATGGGTGGGCCGCAGGTTAGGGCTATCGTATTTTCAGGAGAAGGGGCCACCTCAGTGAGTACTGTAGGAACAAACCCTATGCGCTTGTCCCAACCCGGATATTCAACATCTACAGTAAGAATTAAATTAACATCGGACCGTGATTCCCATTCTTTTAAATCATCTTTGTAACAAAGGTCCGGAGGGGTTCGAGCTCCATAGATGATGGTGATGTCATCATAGTCAGCGCGGTTATCCAGCATAAAAAGGATGAGGGTCCGAAGCGGAGCAAGACCGATACCTCCACCAATAAAGAGAATTTTCTTTCCTTTCATTTCCTCATAAGGAAACCAGTTTCCCAGAGGTGCTCGCACCCCAATCTGGTCTCCTTCAGCGAGTTCGTGCAGAGCACTTGTGACTTCTCCGGCCTTCATCACGCTGAATTGTAAGTAATCCATTCGAGTAGGTGGTGAGTTGATGACAAAAGTTGACTCACCTACTCCAAAAAGAGAAAGTTGCCCCACCTGGCCGGGTTGAAAAGAGAAGTTTTTCATTTTTTCCTGGTCATTCAAAACCACTTGAAAAGACTTTATGTTAGGGGTCTCTTCAATAATCTTGATAACCGTTGCTAATTCCGGTAGGTAAGGGTTCCTAATTTCACTCATCCTTTATACTCCTGGGCGTGAGTAACTATTTCACTAATATCTACTGAAACCGGACAATAGCGGATGCAGCGTCCACAACCGCAGCAAGCGATGACGCCACCATACTTGCTTGGGTAATAACTGAACTTATGTCCCACTCTATTCTTAAGGCGCTGGTGTTTCACTGGCCGGGGATTATGGCCGCTTGCCTCCAAAGTGAAGTGGGAAAACATGCAAGCATCCCAGCTCCGGATCCGTTCCCCTTCATTCGCCACCTGCTCATCAGTGATGTTAAAGCAGTAACAGGTGGGACAGAGAAAGGTACAGGCACCGCAGCTAATGCACTTAGCTGCTTCTGCTTCCCAGAATCCATCATTATCAAAAAGGGCAAGGATTTTTTCCGGAACTCCCTCAAGGGTGGTAAACGGTTTTTTCACCAAACCGGAAACTTTTTCCTGGGCTTTTTGAGCTTGCTCTTTATAAGAACTCCCGTCTTCAAAAATACTTTCTTTGAGAATCTCCTTCCCTTTTTCGGTTACAGGCTCAAAAAAGTATCCTTTCTCAAGTTCGGTCATTATCAGGTCTGAACCATCTTTGTCCGCTGGTCCCCTTCCCACTGAGGTGCAGAAGCACCCGGAAGAAGGTGAATTGCAGGCGAGAGTGACAATAATAGTCTTTTCCCTTCTTCCTTGGTAATAGGAATCAGCCGTATCAGTTTCACTATATACCCGGTCATAGATCCTAAACCCTTGCGCATCGCAGGGACGACAACCAAAAATCATGGCTGCAGGGAATTCCAGGTTCCCCTTTAGCTCCACCGATACCTTTTTAGGGTCTTCGGGGTCTTTCTTATAATTAAATTTAAAAAGCGTATCACTCTGGGGAAAGATTACTCCTTTAGGTGGAAGGTTTGCTGGCCTGGTAAAATTAAGGGTTTTCCCTGGATCAAAAAGCTTAAATAGAACCACTTCCCCTTCCAGAGTTGGTACAAAAACCTGAAATCTCTTACTCAATGCCTCAATTAAGGTGTTGATTTTTTCTTTAGGAAGAAAACCCGTTTCAGCCATCAGAGTTCATGCTCCTTAATTTTTACCTCTTCCACTTTGAAGGTATACATCGGGGGCGTATCCTCAGGGTTGATCCCTGGCACATAATCAAACAGTTCTTTCAATTCCATACCAATCTTCTTTTTGATCTTGGCTACCGGAATTTCCATGGGGCAAACCCGCTCACATTCCCCACAGCCAATGCACCTTCCCGCTAAATGGAGACCATGAATCATGTGAAACATAAATTTTTCGGTAAGGTCAGCACGCTGGGAAACCCAGTGAGGGTCACGGCTTTCAGCAATGCAGCGATCCTGGCAGATGCACAGAGGACAAGCGTTTCGACAGGCATAGCAGCGGATACAACGGTCAAACTCCTTCTGCCAGTATTGGTATCGCTCTTCGAGGGACTTCTTTTCAAACTCCCGGATGTCTTCGAAAAGTTTTTCCCGGGATCTATCAGACTTAATTGGTTCCCCTGCTAAAACATCGTACTGAAGGGGAGTTAATAATTGGCAGGTTTCACATTTCTCCGGCCAAACCTCAGCTAAAGAAAAGGTCTTTTCTCCCCCCAAAATTTTGACCTTAAGGCTTTCACCTTCAAACTTTACCTCTTCAATGGGTTGGTAATTCAAGGCCCGCATAACTTTTTTAACGGAGATAACTCCCCGGCAAGGGATACCAATGACCTTCACATTTTCCCGGTTGATCAATTTTTCCTGCATATACTGGACGATGGTCCGGCTGTCACACCCTTTTACAATAACTCCGGTTTTTTTGGTCAGAAAGGGCAGGTAGGAACAAAGGTTGTGTACACAGAGAGGGTTCCAGATAAGCTGATCAACCTGTTCCGGCTTGGTAATAAAAAGGGGGGTTGCATGCAAGGGATCAAACCCCTGACGATAGCCGATAATAGCATCCACCTCGGGCAATACGTTACGCGCAACCTCTTTTAAGTTTTCCAAAGTCAACGGATGACTCCTTTAATATAAATCCGAAATCCTAATCTCTAAATCCTAAACACTTGAAACCTGAAACTTGAAACTACTCTTTAGGATGAAGCGGTCCCAGTTCGTGAATTTGCTTGGTAAAATCGGTTACGACCTTTTGCCACCGCGCTCCTTCGGATGCAGAGACCCAGGTATAGTAAAACCTGCGATCATCAATACCCAGGAAAGGAAGTAGTCGTTTTAACATCTCCAGCCTTCTCCGGGCATAAAAATTTCCGTCGGAATAATGGCAGTCTCGGGGGTGACATCCAGAAACCAGTACTCCATCCGCTCCGTTAAGAAGCGCTTTTAGCACAAACAAAGGATTTACTCTCCCTGAACAAGGAACCCGGATGATGCGGAGGTCCGTGGGCTGCTTAAGCCGACCTACTCCGGCAGTATCTGCTCCTCCGTAAGAGCACCAGTTACAGAGAAAACCCACAATGCGAAGTTCTTTATCAGCTACGACAGACATAAGGCGTTAACCTCAGCCAAGAGTTGGTTGTCAGTAAAATGCTGTAGTTGGATGGCGCCACAGGGACAGGTCGAGTTACAGATCCCACAACCAGCACAGACCGTTTCTATCACCTTAACTACAATCTTACCTCCCCTAAGCTCTTGTTCCTCAATCGCTCCGAAGGGGCAGGTCCGGATACACTTACCACAACCCACACAGACGTTAATATTGACTTTGGCCACCTGCGGATCAGACTCAAGCATATCACGGGAAAAAAGCGAAAGAACTTTGCTTGCCGCTGCACTCCCTTGTCCCACCGAGGCAGGTATATCCTTGGGCCCCTGACAAGCACCCGCTAAAAATACCCCTGAAGTATTGGTCTCTACTGGTCTCAGCTTGGGATGACTTTCCACATAGAAAGCATGCTGGTCATAGGAGATTCGAAGTTTTTCTGCTAAGGCTGAGGCTCCGGGAGCAGCAGTGACTGCAGTTGCAAGCACCACCAGATCCGCTTCAATTTCTACCTGGGTACCTAAAAGGGTGTCAGCTCCTTTTACCACCATTTTTTTACCTTTGGGATAAATTCTCGATACCCGGCCGCGGATGTATCTTGCCCCGTATTCTTCCTGAGCTCTTCGGGTAAACTCATCATAGCCTTTTCCCGGAGCGCGGATGTCCATATAGAACACATAGGATTGAGAATCCGGGATATGGTCCTTGGTGAGAATAGCCTGTTTGGCAATATACATGCAGCAGAAGTTGGAACAATAGGGAATTCCAATTGATTTATCCCGGGACCCCGCACAGGAGACAAAGACAATCGTCCTGGGTTCAGTGTGGTCCGATGGCCTCACAATATGCCCTGAGGTAGGACCAGAAGCATTGAGGATCCGTTCATACTGGATACCGGATATTACATCTGGATAACGTCCCCCCCCGTACTCCGGGAGCTTGTCCAGATCAATCAGTCCATAACCAGAAGCTACGATAATGGCCCCAACCTCTTCGGTTACGATCTCGTCTTGCATCTCATAGTTTATAGCCCCTGCTGGACAAAACTTAGCGCAGACCCCACATTTTCCTTTGATAAACTGCCGGCAAAATTTAGGATCAATCTTGGCCTTTTTAGGAATCGCCTGAGGGAAAGGAATATTGATGGCCCGGGCAGGAGCCACGCCAAAATTGAAATAGTCGTAAGCATTCCGGGATGGACATTTCTCAATACAGGCTCCACAGCCGGTACATTTCTCCCAATCCACGTAAGTCGCCTTCTTCCGGACCTTGATTTGGTAGTTTCCTACATACCCCTTAATTTCTTCAATTTCCGAGTAAGCGTGAAGAGTAATCTTTTCATGTTGAGACACATCCACCATCTTAGGGCCCAGGATACAGATGGAACAATCCACCGTTGGGAAGGTCTTATCCAGACGGGCCATCATTCCACCCACTGCCGGGCTTTTCTCAACCAGTACCACCTCCAAATTACCATCAGCACAGTCTAAAGCGGCCTGCATACCCGCCACTCCGCCCCCGATAACCAATACCCTTTTATTAATTTTAAAAGAAGATGGGAAAAGGGGCTTGTCCTGCTTTACCTTTTCAACCGCAATCTTAACCGCTTCAATGGCTTTATTGGTATTGAGTTCTTTATCTTCTCCCACCCAGGAGCAATGCTCCCGGATGTTGGCCATTTCAAAAAAATACCGATTCAAGCCAGCCTTGGCTACGGTTCTCCGGAAGGTGACTTCGTGCATCCGGGGTGAACAAGCCGCCACCACGACCCGATCAAGCTTTTCCCGTTTGATCGCATCCTTGATTTCGTTCTGACCGGGTTCTGAACAGGTGTACATATAGGTAGTAGCGTGAGCTACCCCTGACATTTTCCGGGCCTCTTCCGCAACCTTGGCTACATCAACCGTGCCGGCAATATTGTTTCCACAGTGGCAAATAAATACTCCAACCCGCACGAATCAGGCCTCCTCTTCTTCGGCCGCAGCCTTCTTTGCTTTTGGCTTTTTTGCTTTGGCCTTTTCTTCTTCTTCCTTGATCTTTTCCTCAATTGGTCTGTGCGACTTGAGCAGACTATCAGCATTAACGTTATGTTTATCTATTCCCAATTCTTTAGGAGAATATCCATAAGCTAATCCCATGACCTGGGTAAAGAACAGGACTGGAATATTAAAGGAAAAACCGAGTGCGTTGATCTGATCCTGACGGAGATCCAGATTTTGGTGACAGAGCTGACAGGGGACGGCAATACAGTTTGCCCCGGAATCGAGAGCCATGTTTAAAACCTTTGCGGATAACTCATTTGCCATCTTCCTTTTGGGAACACCAAAGGCCGCTCCGCAACACTCCACCTTAAAGACAAAGTCACAAACCCTAACCCCCACTGCCTCAAGAATCTTATCCATTGCCACAGGGTTTTCCGGGTTATCGAACTGCATAACCTCCGGAGGACGATTGATGATGCACCCGTAATAGGGGGCAACCTTCAGGTCAGGGAAATCAGTGGTCACCTTTTTAGCCACTGCATCCAGTCCGATATCCTCAAAAATTATCTGTAAAACTGACTTGGCAGTTACTCCGCAATTATAGGGCTCATCCAGAAGATCATTAACTTCCTTTTTAAAGTTTTCGTCTTGTACCATCCGCAAGTGGGCTTTTTTAAATGCGGAAAGGCAGGCCGGGCAGGCAGTAATCACCGTAGAAGCGCCCATTTTCCCCACAATCGCCAGGTTTCGGGCTGCTACTGCCGCGGCAAAAACATGATCTACGGAATGGGCTGGGGTAGATCCGCAACAGCTCCAGTCATCCGGCTCTTCGATTTTAACTCCTAAGGTCTTTAATACCAGCCGGACCGACATGTCATATTCAATGGCAGAAGCTTCGAGAGAACAGCCTGGATAGTATATGTATTCTTTCTCAGCCACGGTTTTTTCTCTTTTCCTCAAATTTCCGAAAGATTTCTGCTACCTTATCCCTTCCCTTTATCCTGGTGGGCAGAAAGTGGATTTTCCCTTTTCCCATTATTTTGGGACCCAAATCAGCATCCGCAAGGAGATGTCCGGATTTGAGGTTATACCCCATAAGGATCCCCACCTCAAATACCCGGCCATGGTGTTTCATCGAAGTAAGGAAAGAATCGTAAAATGTTTTGACATCTTTTTCGGAAACATAGTTTTCCCGGCGAGCAATAATCCTTAGGACATCCATGATATGAGCAATATCAATTTCACAAGGGCAGCGGGTAGTACAGGTCTCACAGGTGGCACAGAGCCAGATGGACCGGGAATTCAGGATCGTTTCTTTTTGGCCAACCTGGAGTAGCCGCATAACCTGGCTGACGGGGAAGTCAAAATACTTGGTGTAAGGGCACCCGGCGGTGCAGTTACCGCACTGGTAACAAAGGGCGGAGTTTTGCCCACTCTCTTTACGAACCTGCTCTATAAATTCCCAATCGAGGTTTTCAGTTAAATTGATGGTTTCCATAATTTTTTGGAGATTGAAGGTGAATGAATGTTCATTCAATTTATCATACTATCACCTACGTTGTCAATAAATTTTTGTTAATTTTTAATCACGGAAGAATATGAGGTTTCACTTAATACTATCTCTCCTGACCCAGAGTCCGGCAGGAGCTTATTTCTGAAACGATGCTTCTTTTACTTACTGTACTGATTGTTTATGATTATTTTATTATATTTATTTTTCTTGACAAGTAAATTGAGATATATTATTAAGTTCCTATATATCGCAAGGAGGAGAGAATGAAGATTGGTAAGTAAGCAGTGCACACCTTATCGGAGATCTGGACGATCCTAATAAAAAAAGTCTTGAAGGGCATGTAGAGGATTTTACTACAGAGATGGCTGCGGCCTTGAAGGATGATACCTTAAACCTGGTGAAATTTTTATTGAGACAATATGAGGAGATGAAAAGTGTGTAATATTTTGCCCTGAATACAGACAAAGAGCGTTTCGTGCCTGAACCCATCTTCGCATTGGGGACATCTTAACCTTCTGCCAAAGAATAATATTTCTCTTTCGTTTCACCAAAGACTTTGTGGTTTGTAACAATTTGAAAAGATTCACACCCTACCAAGGGGAATACCTGTTGGATTATTGCTACCGAACTTATCGCCACCTCTGAGGCTATGTTGCTACTTTTCACTCGGAAATCAATAAATTTCGTCATAGCCTCATTATCAATCTTTGTAGGCGAAAGCCTCAATATTACCGAGCTCGATTTCCTGTCGCCTTCTATGCAAAAAGGCGACATTTCTTTTCAGAAGCCAACACATCGCTTTCTTCCCGAAAGAGAGCATCCAGTAATTTTATAAACACTCTGCGCTTTCCAACGGTAATCATCATTCACGGTTATTGACTGATACTTTTGGAATAATTATCTTTACTTTATGCAATTTCAGTAGCATACTGGACTCGAAGTCACATAGAGAGGCCGGGGGGGTTAAATTCCCCGACACCTCTATCCCATATAGGGGCTAAGAACACCGAGGAGGGACAGAAGAACACTGCCTGATTAGATCCGTTCCACAACTTTCGGCAATAACTCACGGAGGAGCAACATGCGAAGCTATCTACACGCAACACGAACCCGATATGCAGTGGTGGCGGTCTGCTTAATAACCGTGGTGATGTTCGCTGGAACAGCTATCGCCGGTGGAGGCATGGTCATTGGAGGGCCGATGAACGGCTCCATCATGCCCCCGCGTTAAGGGAGCGGCCATAGGTCGCATCTTAAATATTAAGTTTTCATTCCAAGATTTAATTTTTAAGACGTGAGCCTCAGTCTTCCACGTGAAGCGGATCTTTTAAAAGCCTATCCCGGCTTACCAGGGAAGATATTCAGGCTGCCATACGATATGCCGCGGATACATTGGCCCATGAGGAGACGGTTATTCTGACCTCTCCAAGACGAGCGGCAAGGAAATAAACCATGCGTTTTCTTGCCGATGAAAGTTGTGACTTCGCTATAATTCGTGCGCTTCGGAAAGAAGGCTATGACGTGCTTGCTGTTTCCGAGATTACCCCAAGGGCCAAAACACTACTAATTATCAAAGATATTTTTTTACAACAAATTCAATTGAAATTCTTTTCCTTTTCATGGTATATGTTATTTCTGGAATCAGGAGGTTATTTTGCCAAGACATGCTGGATCTTATAAAGGTGAAAAGCGGCGAAAAGAATTGTCCCGTCAGAAAAGGCAGGAAGAGATAAGACAACGGCGATTTCATAAAGGAGATCGCACGCCGGCGGACACCGAAAGCGTTGAGCAAGAAGAAAAAAGTTAGCCAATCCTTAACTCGATACACCTTTCCAGGGAAAAGACTCTTTATTTTGTTTCGCCACGAACACGAGATGGGCCCCTCCTCGGGGGAAAGAGGGTGTATTGTCATCATGAACCGGCAACGGTAACGCAATCGGGTGAAAGTGACGCGTGGTTGAGGACGCAGCCCCGCATTGCCGAGGCTCCTTGGAGAGCCGGATGGGGTGAGGGAAATTGGTGGTCCATCCTTCTAAAGGATCCGGGTATTTAACAAAAGCAAATAAACGGGGCGAACACTGAGTGGCGGGTGTTACCCATCAAAAGTCGTCGGCTAAGCCGACGGAGGAAAGGAGAGAAAAAAGTATGGCTAAAAAACTATTTGTGGGGGGGTTGAGCTGGGACACAACAGACGAAGGCCTGCGCCAGGCGTTCGCGCCTTATGGGGAAATCACCGAAGCCAAGGTCATTACCGACCGCGATACGGGGCGTTCCCGAGGTTTTGGATTCGTGACCTTCGCCGAGAATGACGATGCTAAAACGGCGATATCCAAGATGGATGGAACGAGCCTTGACGGTAAGACCGTTAAGGTTAACGAGGCGCAGGAAAAGAGTCCTCGCGCAGGTGGCCGATCCGGTGGTGGTTATGGGGGCGGTCGCGGTGGTGGTTATGCGGGCGGTCGTGGTGGTGGTGGTTTTGGGGGCGGTCGTGGCAGCGGGCGCAATCGCTGGTAGCCTATCTATAGGCAGGAAAGTTAACTGCTACCGCGCCTCAAGGCGGTAGTAGTTAACTTGTTAACTGCATTAACCATCATTGCCGGCGAGATACACATCTATATAGGTCTTTATTACCCGCTATAAAGACTGCGGCGCTGAGCAGCGCGCCTTCTTCGTTCGGCGGCAAGCCTTTTATGCTTTTTCTTAACACTAGGTTTTAGATAGAATTGTCGCTTTCTATATTCTCTTAAAATTCCATCTTTTTGAACTTGCTTTCTGAAAAACCTAAGCGCGATTTCGATATCTCCACGAACCTCTATATCAATAGACATTACAGCCCTTTCCCGTACAGAAGCTTTGTGAAAGGAACCCCCCACACGCACATAAGAAAAGTGCAAGCTATCTGGTAATCGAAATTAATGGTTACATTATTCTTCTCGGATTTCCCCATATAATTCTCGATACGATCGTTTATTCCCCCCAAACAAAAAGACTAAATCTTAAACTGATGCAAAAAGTGGGGTAAGGTCAACCATCATATTTTTCTTAAACAAGAAACCCTCAGACGCATAGAAAGCTCCGAGGGTTCTTCAGGAACGCTTGGTCTTGCTAAGAAATTTTATATTCATTATCACATAATTTGAACTAATGCAA
>JAZDOO010000057.1:0-22658 GCA_043798555.1 Pseudomonadota bacterium
CACCACTATGAGTCCTTTGTTCATGATCCCACTATCAAAAAGGTACGAAAGCAGGAAATACCACAAGAGAAGGTCGAGCCAGTACAGAGTCCAGAGGTTGGCGAAACCTCTTCTGAGCCAGAAAGCAAAAGCAGTTCTAATCAAAACGAAGAAGAAAAATGAGAAAGAGATATTTTAGCTTATTACCAATGAGGGTTATAAAGTCGCTTTGCGAGATGAAATCCAATGTCTATCAGCGATTTAGTAACTGAATTATTTTATACTTCATTGCGCGCCGTAGATCCCTATAAATCAGTAAGGCTTCATAGGGATAAAATTAATCGTATTTTCCAAGACGGTCATTTTAAGCGACTCCTCGTTGTTGGCTTTGGTAAGGCAGCATGCTCCATGGCTGAATCGTTACAGGATTATTTGGAGGATTTGATTGAGACCGGCATTGTGATTACCAAATATGGACACTGTCCATTGATGAATAAATTCAAAAGAATAACCATCTACGAGGCAGGTCATCCTCTGCCTGATGAGAACGGACTGAGAGCTACCAATGAAATGATAGAACGCTTGAAAGATTCGGGTGAAGACACCCTCATCACCTGTCTCATTTCCGGGGGAGGCTCTGCCCTCCTCGTTTCTCCCTATGAAGGGATAACCCTCGATGAAAAAAAGCACCTTACCGAATTGCTCTTAAAATCTGGGGCAACCATTGATGAACTTAATACGGTGAGAAAGCACATCTCCAGAGTAAAAGGGGGGAGACTCGCGGAAATTGCCTGTCCGGCAAAGGTGATCTCTTTTATTCTTTCCGATGTCATTGGGGACCACCTTGATGTCATTGCTTCAGGGCCAACATCACCAGATAAAACAACCTATCAAGATGCAATTCAAGTGTTGGAAAAATATCAGTTAATAGACTTCACCTCTCCAAAAATATTCGATGTACTCATGAGGGGTGCTCGCGGTCTTATGCCTGAAACACCAAAAGAAGGCGATCCCCTTTTTGAAAGGGTTGAAAATATTATTATCGGGACTAACAGAATCGCGCTCGCTGCTGCCAAGGAAAGGGCAGAAACCTTAGGATTAAAGGTGGATCTGATTTCCTCTGAGCTTTCTGGTGAGGCACGGGAAGCAGGAAAATGGCTTGCCCAAAAAGCTATGGAGATAAAAAGTTCAAGGGTTCAAGAGTTCAAGAGTTCTACATGTTTGATCAGTGGCGGAGAAACAACCGTTACTGTGAAAGGGAACGGTACCGGAGGCCGGAATATGGAGCCTGCCCTTTCGTTTGCTACAGAAATAGATGGGCTAACGGGAATTACGCTCCTTTCCGCCGGAACAGACGGAACAGACGGTCCAACCGATGCAGCGGGTGCCATTGTGGACGGACAGACAGTCGCCAAAGCAAAAAACCTGGGACTAGACCCTAAAAAGTATTTGGGAAACAATGATTCGTATAACTTTTTTAAAAAAATTGGTGCCCTCTTCATTGCCGGACCAACAGGGACTAACGTAATGGATGTTCAGATAATCATTATCGAGCCATGATTATAATTTTTACTGATCTTGATGACACCCTACTCGATACCTATACGCACTCTTTTGAAAGAGCGCTGCCCGCGCTTGAGTTCTTGAAGCAAAAAGCTATTCCGCTTATCCTCTGTTCCAGTAAAACAAAAAGGGAGATTGAGTTTTATAGGAAGAAGCTAGGTAATAATCACCCTTTCATATCAGAAAACGGTGGCGGAATAAACTACCCCGCCGCAAGCAGCGGGGTATTAGATTCCCTGGATTCCGGCTTCCGCCGGAATGACGAACTCGCCGCAAGCGGCGGGGAATACAACCCGAAGAGATTTAAGTAATATCATAAGGAGTAATACCATAATGAGTGCATAATGACGAAAAGAAAAAATACTAACGCTGGAGTTCGCTTTCGAGAAGAGACAGTCCCAACACCGGTAGTATACGGGGTAAGTCTACTGACTGAAGATGATATTTACCTCTTCAATGAAGGGAATCATTTTCGCCTTTATGAGAAAATGGGAGCCCATATCCTTGCTCCCGAAGGCAGAGAGGGAACTTATTTTGCTGTGTGGGCCCCGGATGCTGAAAACGTCTTTATAATGGGAGATTTTAATGGCTGGAATAAATCAAGTCATCCCCTGCGTCCGAAAGGGCAGTCAGGAATCTGGGAAGGCTTCATTCCGGGCCTGGGGAAGGGCGCTAACTACAAATTTCATATTTTCTCCCACTATGACAATTACCGGGTAGACAAGGCGGATCCTTTTGCCTTTTATAATGAGGTGTCGCCCAAAACCGCTTCCATTGTCTGGGAGCTTGAATATCAGTGGAGTGATCAGAGATGGATGGAGAATCGGCATAAATACAATGCCCACACTTCCCCGATCGCTATTTATGAAGTCCACTTAGGTTCCTGGATGCGGGTGCCGGAAGAAGACAATCGTTCTTTGACCTATCGGGAGATGGCTCCCAAGCTTGCCGAATACGTAAAAAAAATGGGCTTCACCCACATTGAGTTTATGCCGGTCATGGAACACCCCTTCTTCGGGTCCTGGGGATATCAAATCACCGGATTCTTTGCTCCCACCAGTCGCTATGGAGCTCCCCAGGATTTCATGTATCTCATTGATTGTCTGCACCAACACGAGATTGGCGTAATCCTGGACTGGGTTCCTTCTCACATTCCCAATGACGAGCACGGGCTTGGCTTCTTTGACGGAACCCATCTCTATGAACACGCTGATCCCCGGAAGGGAATTCACCCGGAATGGGATACCTTCATTTTCAACTATGGCCGCCATGAAGTGCAGAGTTTTCTCATTAGCAATGCCCTTTTCTGGTTAGATAAATACCATGCTGATGGTCTCCGGGTAGATGCCGTAGCCTCCATGCTCTATCTGGACTATGGCCGAAAAGAGGGAGAGTGGATCCCCAACCAGTATGGAGGAAATGAGAACCTGGAGGCGGTTGCATTCCTGCGTCGCTTTAATGAGGAGGTATATAAAAATTATCCTGATGTCCACACCATTGCCGAGGAGTCTACCGCCTGGCCGATGGTTTCCCGGCCTAACTATGTGGGGGGACTGGGCTTCGGGATGAAGTGGGATATGGGCTGGATGCATGATACTCTGTTGTATATGACCAAGGATCCGGTGCACAGGAAGTATCAGCACAATAACCTCACTTTTCGTATGCTCTACGCCTTTCATGAAAATTTTATCCTCCCCTTCTCCCATGATGAAGTGGTTTTCGGAAAAGGGTCACTCTTACAGAAGATGCCCGGAGACGACTGGCAGAAATTTGCTAACCTGAGACTTCTCTTTGGCTATATGTATGCTCAGCCCGGAAAAAAGCTTCTCTTTATGGGGGGAGAATTTGGCCAGTGGAATGAGTGGTATAACGAAGTAAGCCTGGACTGGCATCTGCTTGATTATCCCTTTCACACCGGTCTTCAGCGCTGGATAGAGGATTTAAACCGGATCTATCAAAATGAGCCCGCTCTCCATCAACTTGATTTTGATTCCTCCGGCTTTGAGTGGATTGATTGTAATGACTCGCTTCAGAGCACCTTATCCATGCTCCGAAAGGGGCGTTCGCCAGATGATACCCTGATTATTACCTGCAATTTCACCCCGGTTCCCCGACATAATTATCGGGTAGGAGCGCCAGCTGGAGGCATCTGGAGAGAACTCTTAAACAGTGATGCCCGGGACTATGGAGGCAGTGGTCATGGCAGTCTGGGCTCAGTGGAGGCGGCTCCTATACCTTTCCATGGTCTCCCTTACTCCCTTAACTTAACCACCCTCCCGCCTCTGGCCGCAGTGTTCTTCAAAAGGTAAGAAAATAAAGGATGAGAATCATGAATAGTAGATGTTTTCCTATGGAGATTAACCGATGAAAAGAAGAGGAAGTGGCATCCTTCTCCATATAACCTCCCTCCCTTCTCCTTTTGGAATCGGGGACCTGGGGTCCGGGGCTTACCGATTTATTGATTTTCTCGCCGAAGCTAAACAGAGTTACTGGCAGGTTCTTCCGTTAAATCCTACTGACCCGATTCACTACAACTCCCCCTATCATAGCACCTCGGCTTTTGCCTTTAATCCCCTGTTGATAAGTCCGGAGCTTATGATTGCGGAAGGTTTCCTTAAAAGGGAAAATATCGAATCCTTCCCGGAGTTTCCTCAGGATCGGGTCGATCACCTCTCAGTTAAGGAATATAAAGAGAACCTTTTTAACCAGGCGTTTACTCATTTTAAAAGAAAAAGGGATCAAGGATACCTTGAGTTCTGCTCTCAGAATGCTCATTGGCTCGAAGACTTCGCCCTTTTTGTGGCTCTAAAAGCCAATTTTCAGGGAAAGGCCTGGAGCGAATGGCCTCCAGGGTTACGAGACCGGAACCGGGAAGCACTGGAATCAGCAAAGAGCGAACATCAGGATAAAATCGAAAAAATAAAATTTCTGCAATATATTTTTAATAAGCAGTGGGCTTCTCTAAAAAATTATTGCACTGAAAAAAGTATCCAGATTATCGGAGACCTGCCGATTTACGTTGACTATGACAGCGCGGACGTATGGGCTCACCCGGAATTATTCAAACTGGATGATAACCAAAAGCCCTATGTGGTTGCCGGTGTGCCACCTGATTATTTCAGTGCCACCGGTCAGCTCTGGGGAAATCCGATCTATCGCTGGGACATCCTGAAAGAAAGAGATTATGACTGGTGGGTAAAGCGGATCGCTCATAGTCTGAAACTTTATGACTTTTTAAGAATTGACCATTTCCGGGGCTTCGTAGCCTACTGGGAGGTGCCAGCGAGGGAAAAGACCGCGATTAACGGGAAGTGGATTGAAGCCCCAGCAATTGACTTCTTTACCCGGTTAACGAAAAAATTTCCCTATTTGCCAATCATTGCCGAGGATCTCGGGGTCATCACCCCGGATGTGAGGGAGGTTATGAACCATTTTGAACTTCCAGGTATGAAACTGCTCCTTTTTGCCTTTGGCCCTGACCTTCCCACCAATCCCTACATACCTCATAACCTCGGGAAAAACTGTATCGCCTATACTGGAACCCACGATAATAACACTATCCGGGGGTGGTTTGAGAAGGAAGTAACTCCGGAGGATAAGAAGAGGCTTTTCAAGTATCTTAGCCGGGAAGTTCCGGCGGAAGAAATTCACTGGGAATTGATCCGACTGGTTATGATGTCCGTGGCCAATACAGTCATTTTCCCCCTGCAGGATATTCTTGGCCTGGGGGAGGAAGCCCGGATGAACCTACCGGCTACCCGGGAAGGTAACTGGAAGTGGCGACTATTACCAAATCAGATAACGCCCGATATCACCAAAAGGCTCCTGGAAATGACCGAAATCTATGGAAGGGCATGAAAATTTCCCTACCGGGAATAATTCTCCGGAAATCCCGGGCAGATGATTCTTTCCCGAACTATTTGAGTGAGGATGAAATGGAAAGGCAATTAAAGAGAAGCTTCTTTGGTGAAAGTAAGAGATGGAAAAGGAGGGATAGACCGATAAATTCAATATATTGCCCCCATCCTCTTCTTATGGTTATAGCTGCTCTTTTCTTTATTTTAGCTCTTTTTATAAATACTCTGAAAGTATATGCAGTAGTTTCGACGGCCCAGATAAATGTTAACAGCTCTAAAGCTTCTCAAAAAACAGAGTCATCGGTCAGCGAAGAAGATAAAGTTAGCTCTAAGATAAAAGAGGATAAAAAGCCAAAGTGGGAGCAAGTGGTTAAAAACATCTGGAACTTCGAGCTTATCGTTATTGATAATCATCCGGTAACAGTTAAAAAAGTGCTATCGGCCCTGATAGTTCTTATTATAGGAGTAATATTTATTAAGTATGTTACCCGGGCAATAGAAAAAAGGTTCCTTCCTCGCACTCAGCTAAAGTCAACCACTGCTGTAGTGCTGGTAAAATTGTTTTACTACTTTGCCCTGCTCCTGGCAGTTCTTTTCGCTCTGCACATGCTCAACCTACCCCTTACGGCTTTCGCCTTTCTCGGTGGTGCCATTGCGATAGGCTTAGGCTTTGGCGCCCAGAATATCATCAATAATTTTATCAGTGGATTCATCATTATGGCCGAGCGACCTATCAAGATCGGGGATCTGGTGGAAGTTGATGGGAACTTTGCCATAGTAGAGGAGATCGGTGCACGCTGCACCCGAATCCGCACCGGGGCCAATGTCCATATTTTAGTCCCCAATAGCAGTTTTCTGGAGAAAAACATCATAAACTGGACTCTGTCAGACCAGAGAATCCGGACTTCCATCACGGTTGGTGTGGTTTATGGCTCACCAGTAGGAGAGGTTAGGCGTCTTTTAATTCAAGCGGTGGTGGAACATCCAAAAATCATTAAGGAACCAGAACCTTTTGTGCTTTTCAAGGATTTCGGTGATAATGCCCTGATTTTTGAGGTCTATTTCTGGGTCAATATAACGAAGCTGATGGAACGGCAGCTGATGGAGAGTGATGTCCGCTTCCGCATTGACGAGTTATTTCGTGAGGCCGGGATTGTCATTGCCTTTCCGCAGCGAGATATTCACCTTGATACCAGAGGGGCTCTTGAAATAAGGATCACAGATACTCATAGGTAATCGCAAATTTAGTGACTTTCTTTCCCTCGTTATTTCAATTCAACTGGGCCAATAATCCCCCGGGAAAGGAAAGTCTTAAGGTTCCTCGATAGTCCATCCTGGACCTCTGGTCTCCGATTCTTTTACCACCATTTTCCCGGAGGTAGGTTTTACGGGGTAGGAATATTCATTTTAGGTTCTCAATAGTCTAACTTCCAGTTAACCCCAATTCCTCCCCTGGCATCAGTTCCGGCTTCACTCTCTACCGTTAGGTTTGGGGTAATTTCTACCTCTACTGAGATCTTATCACTCTCGGTTCCCATACCTTTGTCAAATTCAACGTACATATCTTCCTTTAGATACTTTCCAACGGTCACTGAAGTCTCACTATTCCTTTCTCCGGATTGTTCGACGCTCAACTGATCCACTCGGAGAAGTTTACGGGTGCGATCCATGAAGCCAAGGACACCGAAATCACGTCCGGCCAGAGAATTTATCGCTTGGGCAAGCTGTAAAGCCTGAACCGGGGTAACATCAGCAGCGCTCCGACCGAAGAGCAATCGGGATAGAATCTCATCCGTAGGCAATGGCGGGTCAGATTCAAGAGAGACCCGAGGTGCTGATAATTCCCCGGTAAGATTAACGCAAGCTATCATATCAGAGAGTTTCTTTTCGGCTCTCACGTTCAAACTGAGAGATTGGGGAAAGGTTCCATCTAAAGTAATACTACCCTGAGTCAGAGTGAATCTTTTATTGAACAAATTAAAGTAACCGCGAACCACGGAAAAGGCCCCATCAGTTGTAATCTCAGCTGGGTTTCCGGTGATTAGAAACTTTCCTTTCCATTCGGAATCGAGACCTCGACCGCGTACGAAAAGCCGACCGGGTGAATCGAATTCGAGCTCCAATCGTAACCGGTGATTCCCGGAAGGCTTGGGTGTGGAGGGGGAAGTCATTTCTTGGTCCGGAAGGTTTATCTCGATAACCTCCAGCTCATCGATTTCCGGAGATTTCCGGTCAGGAATACGCAATTTTGCGGTCTTGACCGTAAGTTTTCCCTCCAGAACCATATCAGTAAACGATCCGGAGAGCTCCAGATCTCCACTGGCATTGGCAGTGAGAGCATCTAAGCGAACGAAAGTGACCTCATCAAGATGAAAGACTATCTGCAATGGGAAGCCCCGGCTATACTCCATATCAAACCAGCCATCTACTTTAACCACATGCCCTTCACCATCGGTAGCCCGGGCTTGTTTTAGAAAAACCCTTCTCCCCTTGGCGGTAATCTCAGCCTGGAAATCTTTAAGAATAATTCCGATTTTGGCATTTTCATAGGTAGCTCTTTCAATGCTCCCGGTGCCCTCGATCTCAGGAGCTTCCACACTGCCGGCCAGGTTAAAATCAATGCGGACGAGACCATCGAAGGTTTGATTTTCCGAAGGGAAAACCGCCAACAGGTGGGCAAGATTGACCTCTCCCCTCAGCTTTCCTTCGAGATTAGCATGTGGGGGGACGAAAAAAGAAAAAGGGGAAAGGGAAAATATCATTGGAAACGAAAGCGCGGCTTCAATTGGTTTTTCGGTGAGATTCTCGACCGAAAATTTGGATCGAAAATAACCTCTGCTAATATTCCCCGTAATCGAAAGTGTAGCGGGAGGAATTTTCTTGTAACTCTTTTCCTCCAATAGAACCTCGGTAAGTTTGAGGTTTAGAGTTATATCCGGATGATCAAGCTCACCCGCAACCCTAATTTTACCGGCCACCGAACCAGTAAGATCGGGGAGGCTGCGGAAAGAGAGAACATCAAGTGGGAAATTTTGGACCTGGAAAATACAGTTGAGGGCTTTGGATCTTAATGCACCTGCTGCGGTGAAGCTTCCGGTCCCAGTCTGAATAGTAAAAGCTTCGAAGACAAAACCATCCTTAGAATGAAGTACCGTAGCCGGTTGAGAAAGCGCTATCTTGTGGCTACCGTAGCTTCCTTCCAATATCTTCAGCTTCACCTTTTGGCCCCCCGGGAAAAAGTTTACCTCTCCCCGAGCATTAATTTCGAAGTCTTTTCCGTATTGACCCTTCGCTTTACTCTGGAAGTTTAAGGTCTTCTCCTGGTATCGGAAGGAAAGATTGATGGTTTTAAAGGTTAAACTCCCTCTTTGCGAAGTCTGAGCGACCATTTCTCCGGAAGTTTCCATCTGACCAAAAAGGTTATGGATACTGGTAGCTAAAGTTATTTTTTCAACTTCTCCAAAGTTTGTAAGTACCTCCTCGCCTTGTAATTCGAGAATGACATCCTGACCAGCTTTTCCAGGTTTAAAATAGGCTTTAAATGCACCACTGCCAGCAACATCCTCTCTGAGAAAGGGAGTTAAAAAGGAGAGATCACCAGAATTTCCCTGTAAAAAGCCTTTGGCCAGGCGGTTGTTCAAGTTGACATTTACCTCTCCCGTAACCTTGGTTCCGGGAGCAGTCATCAAGACGTCGGAAAATTTTAATTGTTTACCATCCAGAATATATTTGCCTGCCGCATGAACTTTATACCCGGATTGAGTGAGAACGATTTGAGTATAGCCCTGTAATTTTTTCTTTGAGCAGTCAGCTCGAATAACAGCTTCTACTTGTTGGAAGTGCACGAACTCCTCTATCTCTATATCTCGACCCGTAGCTTTTGCCATAAGCGTTGGTGCTGATAAATAACCACCTATTTCTCCTTCCATCTCTATGGCCCCCTTGATTTTCTTTCCTATGTGCGGAGAGAGGAGAGAAAGTTCCGAGCGATATAGTTTCCAATAACCCTTCACTTCCTTACCGGGGAGAAGAAGCGAGGCATTTCCCGCGATCTCTGCCACTGGGGATGAGAGGTGGAAATTAGATATTTTTAATTCTTTTCCCGCAGATAATTTAAGGGTAACAGAATATTCGATTTCAGAACCGAATAAGGAGGTAAGGGGAGGGTCATTTTGTTGGAGACCGAATAATTTCCCCTCAATTCGGGATGATATTTCACGAGAACCCCCATCCCACTCTAAGGTTAGGTTAAAATGGGTCTTTCCCGAAACTCTATTATTCAAGTTTCTAAAGAGTTTTTGGAGATTAGGGACATCAAATGAGGCTTCGGCAAGAATTCGGGGACCAGCACGATCAAGCCGACCTGAAATTCCAAGGGAAAGATTTTCCTCAGTGAGTCTTAATTTCTCAAGGGATATGGTGCCATCCGGGAGGACATCCATTGCCCCTGTCCAGTCCAGTTTACTCACCGGAAAGGCCGGTAAGGTCTGATGAGCGAGACCAGAAGCGCTCCCTTTTCCCTTCACATGCAGCCCCTGAAAAGGATAAGAAAGAGGCCCAAGAAGTTGGAGTTGGATTTGACCCTGGAATCGGGATAAACTGAAATCAGAAAATTGGGCCTCCTGGAGCAGGAAATCGAGAGTTGCCTCAGGTTTTAATACTGGACCTGAAAAAATACCTTTAAGTAAAAGACGGCCCGATAATTTCCTACCCATGCTCTCTTCCGGGAAAATTAGCTCCTGGGTTTCAAGAGCAAAACTGCCTTTCCAATGCTTTTCTCGAAGAAAAAAGTCTCCCCGGAGCTGAAAATCAGCACTGTTTGTTCTCCATTTCAGATGCTTAATGGACAGTAACTTTTTTGGTTGGTAACCTACGATTATAAGGAATTGGCTTTCTTCCCCCAGGAGAGCTTCCGTTCCTTCGGGAAGAAGGGAAGGCACCACTCGGAGTTTCCCCTCCGTGGTGAGTATGAACTCAGGATAGGCTCGGGCAGATATTCTACATTCAAAATCCCCAATCCCCTCTGCCCTGGCAAGGCATTTTCCTCTCCAGGCCTTAATCGGTCCCTCACCCTGAAGAGAGATGGCAAGAGGTCCGGCTTCCCGGAAACCAAAGAGGGAACAGAGAAATCCATCTTTCTCTTCTTCAAGGTTTCCATTTAGGTAGAGGATTTGCTCCTCTCCTTTTAGTCCAAAAGTTAGCTCCCCGTAACCTTTCCGACCGTCTATCCGGTGGATCCTTAGAGAAGCACTTATTCCGGTGAGAGGATCTAAGCCTTTAATCTGGCCGTCCAGGGTAAAGGCGGCACTCTGTACGGCAATCGCTTTTTCCAGAACTAATCGCGATATGAGAAAACGCTCCAGGATCACCGGGGGGAGTATTCCAGTCCAAAGGGGAAGCTTAAATTCAACGGTTTGGTCCTTTTTGGTCTTTAATGGAAAACGATGGATATGTAAGCTTCCTACCCGTATTTCATTGATTTTGATTCTTCCCTGAATGAAAGCACTGAAAGGGGAACAGCGGAAGGTGATATCCTCTATAGTTAGCCATTTACCGTAGGTATCCCTGACAGTGAAACGGTGAAGAAACATATCAAAGGGAATAAAGCCTTCTATTCCAATGATTTCAATTTGTGTATCTTTAGAACTTAATGCCGTAGTGAGAAAAGCGGCAATCTGCTCTTTTCCGGTTTTGGTCTGCATCCAGCCAAAAAATAAGGCCAGGAAAAAGAGGGATACCCCAATCAATCCTGCCAGCCATTTGCCTGCCCTTATAATATGTGGTCTTATGCTCATTTTTAAAAAGCCTGACCGATACTCACATAGAACTGAAAGGGATCATCGATTTTTTCCCGTCTATTGAGAGGGAATCCAACATCAAAACGCAAAGGACCAATGCGGGTATAGTAGCGAAGTCCCAGACCCGCTCCCCAGCGGAGAGTTTCCCCCCAATCGGGTATTACCGAAGAAAAGGCACTGCCCCCGTCGCAGAAGGTTACCAAGCCAAAATTGTTGGTAACCTTCACCCGAAGTTCCACGGAAAGCTCAAATAATGATCTCCCTCCGATAGGTTCATTTTTCCGCAGCGGCCCTACTGACTGATACTCATAGCCCCGTATAGACCCGCCACCACCAGCATAGAAACGTTCGTCCGCCGCAATCCGGTCCCGGTCAGCGCCAAAAATAACGCCAAGAGCACTCCGGCCAGCTAAAGTTAAAAAGGGCTTTTCTGCCAGTTGAAAATAATGGCTATAACTGGCGTAATTTTTTAGGAAACGTTCTTTCGTACCAAAGGTTTCATAATAAGGAATGAGCCTTAAGGAGAGGCGGCCTCCTGATATAGGATCGAGAAGATCGTTGCTCGTATCCCTTTTAAATTGCAGAGGGAAAGAGAGCAGACCGAATCGATCATCCCTCATCCAGCTGTTCGGTATCCGAAGCTTTAAATGCCACTCCTGCCTCCAGGGTCATCCCTTTACCGAGTAAACGCTCTACCTGGAGCGAGCTTCTTATATTGCGGCTCGTAAAGGCATCAGGACGCTCCTCAGCAATTCGGAGATTGAGAAGGAGCGCTTGATCAGTGCGGAAGAATTCGGGTTTTCGGAATCCGCTTTCCGCGGAGAAAAAGATTTCTGAGGCATTCATCATTACTTGCATTCGTTCCCCGCGGTGAAAAAAATTTCGATGTTCCCAGGATACTTTCCCCCCATACCCTTCGTCAGTGGTATAGTTAAGGCCAATTTTGGCAGTACGGTGTTTACGTTCTTTTACGGTAATGATTATTGGTAAGTAACCGGTTTTATCTAAGATTTCCGCGGCTTTCACTTGTACCTGAGCAAAATGTCCGGTTTCCGTGAGAGTTTTTTTCGCTTTTTCCAGAAGGAGAATGTTAAATAAATCCCCTTCGCTCCAAGGAAGCTTATTCCAAATGAATTCTTTATCTATTGAATCAAGACCAATGATCTCGGTTGATCCGAAAAAAGCCTTTTGACCCGGGTCAAGACGAAAAAGGACCGATACTTCCTTTTGAGCATGATCAACGATAACCTTTCGTTCCTTTAACTCCGGAAAGGGAAATCCCTCCTTTTCCAGCCGGTGAATAAGCTCTTTTCCGGCATTAATGATGATTTTACTTTTTGCTGGTTTTCCGGGGACTAAACCGAGTTCATTGTTTTCCGGCAGTTTCAAACCTGGGGGATCAAAAGCTCCCTCAAACTGGACATCAAATGATTTTAGAAGATAAGGAGGCCCAGGATTAATCTGAAAGTTTACCTCCACCTTTTCGGATTTAGTATTGATCTGGGCTTCAACCTGATTTCCATAAAACCCTTCAGACTTAAGCGCCCTTATAAAAACCGGGAGGTCACGGTTTACGCGTTGTCGCAGAAGAGTTAAAGAAGCAGGTGGCCTTTTTTGAAGTTCCCAGGTATCGGATAAATCCTTAAGAATGCTAATTAGCTGAGGGTCATCGATTCCCTCAATTCTCACCTGATAGGGAATTCCAACCTCTCCAAAAACAGTGCCGGTTCGGGAGGAAATCACTAAGACGTAAAAACAAATAAGCAGTCTTTTTAAGGTGGTTTTTTTATAATCCATAGATAAATTATATTTTAATCTTTATCGGTGAGTGAAGGAAAAAGCGCTGTTTTATAAAGTTAGAGGTAATTTTTCGAGGTTTTTAGCTTAATTAGTTCCCACTGAAAAACGAAACTGAACTACCCTCGACTTCAAGTCGAGGGGTTAATCGCTCATTGAAGCCTTGTGGTGGTGCCATCGGTACCGCCACAGCCGTCACAACTGTCGTCTTGAAGACGACTGAAAGGTGTGCACCAAAAAAATTTGGCTCATAGCCGCAAGAACACCGGCCATATCGCCTAACTTCTCTTCGCCTGAAGGCGAGGGGTTTCAACCATCCTCGATAGAGACACTAAAATCCCTTGAAAAATAAGGGCCATGGGGTATAATAGGAAAAAAAATTCCCTCTAAAGAGACTACCTCCGGGCCTATGAACACCACAAATAATATAGCATATTTGATTGGGATGATCAAGAAAAACCTGGACCCGGAGCACAAGCTTATAAAACGATCAAGGCGGTGCAGCCGTCATCTTAAGGGAGATCACCGGATGAACCAGTGTCGGGGTAAGGGATTTGAAGGGCATCACAGCAATGGGAGTTTGGCAGTCATGGCCTGGAAGGTGAAGAAATGGGTGATTCGCAAAAAGTCTATTTTTCAGGGTGAACTAATTAAGATAAGAACTATAAATGAATTTTATAGAGAAAATTAAGAATTATATTTCAGATAAATATTCTGCTAAAAGTTCCAGAAGCTTCATAATCGTTTCCGGTTTGTTTATTACTGTTATACTCGCATTGCTGGATCTTGTGACTGGTTATGAAATCTCTTTCTCTATTTTTTATTTAATACCTATTGCTTTTGTAAGCTGGTTTATAGGAATAAGGGCGGGTGTAATCTTTTCGGTTCTCAGTGCTATCCTGTGGTATAGTAATGAGATAATCGGCGGCCGCATCTATTCTCACCCTATAATAGGTTACTGGAACACAATAATGCGGTTTTTGATATTTATTATTACCAGTTTTCTTATCTCCAGCCTAAAAATTTACATAAAACGGGTCACCGCGGCGCAGGAAATTGCTCTTGCCGCATCGAAAATGAAAACAGAATTCCTTGCCAATATGAGTCACGAGATTCGAACTCCGCTCACCTCAATACTTGGCCTGGCCGAACTACTTTCCGAAACAAATCTTGATAATGAACAGAGAAGCTATACAGAAGTATTTAAAGGAGAGGGAAAACATCTTCTCGGAATTATAAATGATATACTGGACCTGTCCAAGGTGGAATCAGGACAATACAATATAGAAAATATAGTGTTTAACATAAGGTCTATAATACAGGAGATAATCTCTGTTATGGGGGTGAAGGTTAATGAGAAAGGACTGGAACTTTCTTACGAAATTATGCCGGAGGTTCCGGAACACTTAACCGGTGATCCGCACTGTCTGCGCAGAATCATCTACAACCTCATCAATAATGCTGTAAAGTTTACGGAAAAAGGGCAAATCCATCTGAAAATTAAGCGATACTATAATGATTCAAACCATGGCCATCTTCTCTTTTCAATAAAGGATACTGGTATTGGTATTCCAGAAGATAAAATCGACCAGATATTTGAACGTTTTACGCAAGCGGATTCTTCTATAACCAGAAAATATGGCGGTACCGGTCTTGGTCTTAATATCACAAAAAACTTTTTAAAACTTATGGGCGGTAGTATTCGTGTGGAGAGTCAGCAAGGAAAAGGCAGCACCTTCTATTTCGACATACCGTTTAAACTGCCTGACCAGATACCGGATTCAGAAACAATTTTATATAAACCCGTATCAGAAAAAAGATCTGACAACAGAGCGCTTCGCATACTTCTCGTGGAAGATTATGAAGTCAGTCGCAGGATAATAAAAGCGTTTCTGAAAAAACATCCCTATATAATCGACGAAGCAGAAAACGGTGAAAAGGCAGTAGATAAATATAAAATAAATAAATATGACCTTATACTAATGGATATTCAGATGCCGGTAATGGATGGATACACTGCTACAAAACTTATTAGAGAATGGGAAATAAATAATAATTTAAAACCTGTTCCAATCATTGCTCTAACTGCTCATGCTATGAAAGAAGATATTGAAAAAAGCCGGCAAGCGGGTTGCAATATGCATCTTATAAAACCGATAAATAAAATTGATTTAATTAAAACAATTTATAAAATAACCGGCTTCGAGGGAGCACCATTCGACGATAAATCTGTTTCAGCAGGTAAGACCCGGGTTTTGGTGGATCCTGATTTCAAAGAAATAATCCCGGATTTTTTAAGTGATATGCAATGCTTTTACCAGAAGATGCTAAACGCTTTAGAACAAAGAGAATTTTCTGATATAAAAGAGATAAGCCATAAAATTAAAGGAGCGGGCGGAAGTTATGGTTTTCACAAACTGTCGGAGATTGCGCAAACTATCGAGACCGCAGCAAAGAATAACGATATCGATAAGATTCGCAATAACCTGAAAGATTACATTAATTATCTTAACAATGTGGAGGTTATACATGAGCGATAATATCGCAAAAAAACCTCGAATCCTCGTTGCTGATGATGTTGAAGCAATGCTGAAACTTATGTCTCATATACTTACAAATAACGGGTTTGAAGTTGAGACCGCGTCTGACGGTGAAGAATGTTTGAATAAAATAGAAACTTTCCAACCGGACCTTATTATACTCGATATAATGATGCCGAAATTACATGGTATTGATGCGCTGAAAAAGATAAAAACCGTGTTCGCTTCACATAATGTAGGTGTAATAATATGCACTGCCAAAGATTATAAACCGGATCAGGACCTGGTTAAAGAACTCGGCGCTTTTGATATTATAATCAAACCATTCAATCATAAAGAGTTTCTTAATAAAGTCAGAAATTATTTTTCTATATCAGGAGAAATAGTACCGCAAAAAGATGATAAGACTGATACGGTTTCCGTCGAACCCTATATTCCTCAAATTGATTCTTCAGATGGCCTTCTCCGTTTATGGGGCACACGCGGGTCAATGCCTATCGGTGGGCTCCGGTATGCCCGTCACGGGGGCAATACTTCCTGCGTAAGTATCGAAAAAGATGAAGATATTATTATTTTTGATGCTGGTACAGGTATCAGGGAACTCGGTTTATCCCTGCTTTCACAACAAAAAAGGAAGAATATTCATCTTTTCATAACCCATACGCACTGGGACCATATTCAGGGATTCCCGTTCTTTGCTCCGGCCTATATCCCATCTAACGAGATAGTGGTCTATGCTGCGTCTGGCTTTGGTAAAGATTTAAAATCAATATTCCGTGGTCAACTTGACCGGGATTATTTTCCAGTACAGCTTGAGGATATGCGTGCGACAATTGAGTTCAAACATCTCGTTGAAAGCCCGGTGGTCATTAACAATAAGAAGATTTTCTGGGAATATACCAACCATCCTGGAGCAACAATCGGTTATAAAATAGATATCGCTGATAAAATTATAGGTTATATCAGCGATAATGAGTTTCTTAAAGGATATCTGGGTAATCCTGAAACGCTTAAAAGAGATGACCGATTACTTGCTCCCCATATAAAACTGATTGAATTTATCTCTGACATAGACATATTACTTGGGGAGGCACAGTACACAAATGAGGAGTATAAATCCAAGATCGGCTGGGGTCATTCTTCACTGACCAACGCCTGTATTCTGGCTAAACTCGCTGGGGTAAAAAGATGGATAATAGTTCATCATGACCCTATGCATGACGATGAGTTTCTGCAGAAAAAATTATGTCTTACCAAACAGATATTTAAAAATCTCAATTATATTATAAATGTCACTCATGGGTTTGACGATATGATGGAATATCTCTGAAAAACCCTATGGAGAGTAATACATAATGACCCGGAATAATCTATATTTTCAGCTCCATTTTTCAGCGTGAACTAATTAAAGAATAGACTATGGAAAAAGGAAAGAAAAAGGTTCTCCTTCTGGGTATTGGTTACTTCGAAAAGGAATTATTAAAAGCCATTGCCCAGAGATGGGATACCATTGCAGTGGATATGAATGAAGAAAAGGAAAATGATTGGGGTCAGGTCTACACATTTCACAAAGAGACATTTATTTTGTCAAGAGTGTAGACGCGACCCTTCGACCCTCCCTAAAAACTTGACAACCTCGTCCCGTGTGCATTATGCTGTCCAAAATAGAGGGTTTTTAAAAACCTAATTTGGACAAGAGTGGGTGTATTTATAAGTTTTCTTATTCTAACCGGCAACCTTCTGTCCGCCCAGGAGAATGGACCACCTGCTGAGGCAATTAGAGGCGCCTATCGGCAGATTCTTGCCAGCGCGGACAAGAACGGCGATCGCAAGCTCAGCATGGCTGAGTGCATGTCTATCTCAAGCAATAAAAGTAAGGTAGAAAAGGATTGCAGGTACTGGGATGCCAACGATCTCTATGGAAACGCGACCGGAACGTTTTCGATTCTATCACTTTCCAGATGGCTGCGGTATGGTAAAAAGATGGAACTGGGCCACGCCAATCCAGATTAGACGCACCCGGAACCTTTCACCATGTCATGATCCGGGGGATCGAAGGAAGGACGATATTTCGCGCTGACGAAGATCCCAGTCATAAAAAAAAGGCCAAGTAATATCTCGGCCTTCCCCCCCCCCTTCAAAGTTATTGTTTATACTTTGGACTATCTATTCCTTTTACTTTTCAGAATTTTTCTGCCCTTCAGGTTTACCTTCCGTAACTTCGCTTGACTCCACGCTCTTTTCTTCCTCTCTCAATTCTTGAGAGACACCAATTGCTTTTGCTTCTCCCTCACCTTTTTCCGGTAAACTCTCTTGAGGCTCCCCCTCTTTCTTAGAAGATGTACCCCCTCCAATCTCTTTTTTTATCTCCGGCTTAGCCTTTACGGTCTCTTTCTTTTTCTTTTTTTTCTTTTTCTTTTCAGTTTTTGCCTCTTCTTGAACGAGTTCGATTACCGACATGGGGGCTTTATCTCCAGCCCGATACCCGGTCTTAATGATCCGCGTATAGCCTCCCAACCGGCTTTCGAACCTCGGCGCGATCTCAGTGAATAATTTATGAACAATTTTCGTACTCGGAATTAATTGCAAAACCAGTCTACGGGCATGAAGATCACCTTTTTTCCCCAAAGTAATAATCTTCTCCGCCAGTGGACGTAACACTTTTGCCTTAACGGTCGTGGTCTCTATTTTCTCCCACTGAAAAAATGAAGCCAGCATGTTTCTCAACATTGCCTTACGATGGCTACTGGTTCTACCAAGTTTTTTAACTGCTCTTTGATGTCTCATCCTTTTTCACACGTCCTGCTTGATTTATTCCTCTTCCAGAATTTGATCACCCTCCTGGGCGGGAGGAGACCAATGCTCCAGCTTCATTCCTAAACTAAGACCCATTTCACTCAAAATTTGCTTAATCTCATTGAGAGATTTCCGACCAAAATTTTTTGTTTTTAACATCTCCGGTTCGGTTTTCCGGACAAGCTCTCCGATGTAACGAATATTGGCATTCTTCAGACAATTCGCCGCTCTTACCGAAAGTTCTAACTCATTGATCGTTTTATAGAGGTTCTCGTTAATTTTAGGTTCTTCTTTGTGTTCTTCCACCGCTACCGGTTCTTCTTCCTCAAAGTTAATAAAAGTTGATAGTTGATCCTGAAAAATTCGGGCAGCAATCGCCACCGCATCATCAGGGCGAACGCTCCCATCGGTCCAAACCTCTAAAATTAATTTATCGTAATCAGTCCTCTGCCCCACTCGAGCATTACGCACCGTATAATTCACCTTTTTAATTGGTGAATAAATAGCGTCTACTGGTATTGTCCCAATAGGTTGTCCATCAGTTTGGGCTTTTTCCGCCGGAACATACCCCCTACCAATGCGTGCAATCATTTCCATAGTAAGCTCGGCATCCTTGGATAAGGTAGCAATATGGAGTTCAGGATTCAGGATTTCCACACTAGGATTGGCAATAATATCACTCGCCTTTACCTCGGTTTCACCTTTTGCACGTATTCGCAGGGTTTCCGGTTTCTGGGAATGTAATTTCAGCCGAACCTGCTTCAAATTCAAAATAATATCCGTGACGTCTTCTCGAACTCCGGGTATGGTGGAAAACTCATGAAGCACTTTATCAATTCTCACTAATGAAATAGCCGCCCCTTGAAGAGATGATAATAAAATTCGCCGAAGCGAGTTCCCAATAGTAATCCCGAATCCACGTTCGAGCGGCTCAGCCGTGAACTTTCCATAGTAATCAGTAAGAGTTTCATTTTCAACTTCCAACTTCTTTGGTTTTAATAAGTCACGCCAACTTTTATACATAGATAGCTCACCCCGATAGGTTATGGAGGCTTACATTTTTCGTTAACGGGAATAGAGTCCAACGACAAGCTGTTCTTGGATGGGCATAGTTATGTCTTTTCGTTCAGGTAAGGCAGTAACTTTCCCTTGAAAATTATCTTTATTCAACTCTAACCAAGAAGGTATCCCTAATCGCTCAACCGCATCCAATGCTTCGCTAATGAAAGGGATCTTTCGACTTTTCTCCTTAATTTCAATGACATCACCAGGCTTTACAAAAAAAGAAGGGATATTAACCGGCTTTCCATTCACTAATACATGGTTATGGCTAACCCATTGTCGAGCCTGGTTTTTTGAACTCGCAAATCCCAATCGATAAACAATATTATCGAGGCGCCGCTCTAAAAGGATCAAAAGATTCTCTCCGGTGATCCCTTTTATCCGATCTGCTTCTTTAAAATATCTTCGGAACTGGTTCTCCAGGATTCCATACATTCGTTTCACTTTCTGTTTTTCCCGAAGCTGGTTTCCATAATCGGAGAACTTTCCTCGACGTTGTCCATGTTGTCCAGGGAAATAATTTCGGCGATCACCCGCACACTTATCTGAATAACAACGATCTCCCTTTAGAAAAAGTTTTTGGGTCTCCCTTCGACAAAGCCTGCAAACTGAACCACAGTATCGTGCCAAAAAATAAACCTCCTTCCTAAAGCTAAACTCTTCTCCGTTTTGGCGGGCGACAGCCATTATGGGGAATAGGAGTCACATCGCGAATCAGTTTAATAGTAAAACCCATTACCTGTAAGGCCCGAATAGCAGCTTCCCTTCCCGACCCCGGGCCCTTAACATACACTTCAAGACTTTTCAGTCCATGTTCCTGGGCTTTTCGAGCTGCATCTTCCGCTGCCAACTGAGCAGCAAAGGGTGTGCTTTTCCGGGAACCTTTAAACCCTTGGCATCCTGCACTTGACCATGCTATCGTATTTCCATTTGGATCGGTAATCGTAATTATTGTGTTATTAAAAGTAGATTGAATATGAGCAATACCATTGGGAATGTTTTTTCGCTCTTTTTTCTTTCGCCCTGCCTTCTTTACTGGGGTAGCCATATACTATTATTCCTATTTTTTCTTTTTTAATGTTACACGTCTTGGTCCTTTACGCGTTCTTGCATTAGTATGAGTCCGCTGTCCCCGAGCCGGTAATCCTTTTCTATGACGTAGTCCTCGATAACAACCAAGATCCATCAGCCGCTTTATGTTCATTGACACTTCCCGCCGCAAATCCCCTTCCACTTTATATTCTCGGTCTATTATTTCCCTGATCCGGGCGCTTTCCTGATCTTTAAGGGCATCGGTTTTAACATTACAATCAACCCCAGCCTTTCCCAATATTTCCCGGGAAGATGTTCTTCCAATACCCAAAATATAGGTAAGGGCAATCTCCATCCTTTTCCCTCGAGGCAAATCAATCCCTGCAATTCGCGCCAAATTTATCTCCTCTCAGACTTCTGTTTACTCTGATTTGGTTTCAATTTCTTACTCGGTACCTATTTTCCCCATCAACATTATCCCTGCCGCTGTTTATGCCGGGGGTTTTCACATATCACCCTAATTACCCTGCGCCGCCTGACGATCTTACATTTATCACATATTTTTTTTACCGAACTCCGTACTTTCATTGTATGCTTCCTAAACTCTATGCTTTTTCAATCGTTTGTAAATTCTCCCCCACGGGCGGCGAATCACTTAACTCGATAGATGATACGACCACGGTTCAGATCATAGGGCGACAACTCTACCGTCACCTTATCCCCTGGGAGTATTTGAATATAGTGCATGCGCATCTTACCCGATATGTGAGCTAATACTTTATGTCCATTTTTCAGTTCAGCTCGAAACATTGCGTTGGGAAGAGCCTCTAAAATCGTTCCTTCAACTTCGATTACCTCTTTTTTAGCCATGAATTTCTTATTATCTTAACGATACTTGTATTTGTTTTACCAAAACTAAAGGTAAATTATCTCTCTCAACATCATACCCATAGAGGTACTATCCGCTCTTTAGGCCTTCCCTGCTAATACTTCCTCTATCTTTTTAAAAATATCTTCAATCTCCCCGATCCCGTTGATGGTTCGTAACCATCCTTTATTTTGATAGTAATCAATAAGGGGAGCAGTCTGCTGCTTATATACATTGAGGCGATTGAGAATGGTTTCTTCTTTATCATCATCCCGCTGATACAGTTCACCGGAACAAACATCACAGCATCCTTCCTTTTTTGGGGGGTTAAACAGAACATGAAACATAGCCCCACAGGAACGGCAGGTGCGACGTCCAGTAAGACGACCCAAAAGCTGCTCATCAATAACCGTAATACTTATTACATGTTCAATTTTTTGCTGCATCGTACCAAGGGTATTGTCAAGCGCTTGCGCCTGGACAACAGTTCGAGGAAACCCATCCAAAATGAATCCGCTCTGGCAATCTGGCTTTCTAAGTCGCTCTTGGATAATTCCAATAACAACCCCATCAGGTACTAATTTGCCTGAATCCATATAGGATTTGGCTTGAAGGCCTAAAGGGGTCTCATTTTTTACTGATTCCCGAAGAATGTCACCAGTAGAAACCTGTGGAATTTTATATTTTTCAGTAAGCATTTTAGCCTGAGTGCCTTTACCGCATCCTGGCGGTCCCAACAAGATAATGTTCATCTCCATAAATTCTCTCTCCTTTTTTACCTTCTTCCCTTAATCCTTTTTCCACCTTTCATAAAGCCCTCATAATGACGGGTTATCAGATGAGATTCCATCTGAGCCACGGTATCAAGCGCAACCCCCACTACGATCAGCAATGCTGTTCCCCCAAAATAAAAGGGCATATTGAGTTTATAAATCAGAAGCGAAGGGAGAACACAAACCGCTGATAAATATGCTGCGCCCCCAAAGGTGATGCGCGATAAAACCCGATCAATGTATTCCGCAGTTCGTTTGCCAGGACGTATACCCGGGATAAACCCCCCATACTTTTTCATATTTTCAGCCAGATCAATGGGGTTAAAGGTTACCGCAGTGTAGAAATAGCAGAAAAAGATTATGAGAACGATATAAAAAATTTGATAAAGTAGTTTATCCGGCGATAATGCCCCCATAAACGACTGCATCCATGGTGCTTCCACAAATTGTCCAATCGTTGCCGGAAACATCATGATTGAGGAAGCAAAAATGGGAGGAATCACCCCGGAGGTATTGATCTTAAGGGGAAGATAGGTACTTTGCCCTCCGTAGATCTTCCTTCCCACCACCCGCTTCGGATATTGAACCGGAAG
>JAZDOO010000082.1:0-6982 GCA_043798555.1 Pseudomonadota bacterium
TTAAGTCATGAGATGGGGATTTCGATGGCCGAGATAGCGAGGCATTTGGGGGTCTGCACCTCGGCAATCGCCAAGGCAATAAAGAGCATAGAGTCTGGGGAGAAGAAGTGCTAATTTTCAACAACGTCCCTCTCCTCCAGAATTAACGGTGTAGTAAGGTTTCATTATCAACCCTTTTGCAGGAAGGGAGACATTATGCGTTTACTCAATAGAACAGCGGTAAGGTATTGGATAATCCTGGGGCTTATCGTTTACTTCGTATATCCGGCCCATGTTGCAGCCGCTACGGATATAGCCACGCTCCTTACGCCGGAGAAGGGAAAAGCCCTCTTTGTTGCTCCAAGTGGGGATAACAAAAATCCCGGGACCAAAGAAGCACCGTTTAAGGACATCGACAAAGCGATCAAGGTTGCAGCTCCGGGAGATACTGTCTTGGTTTCTGAAGGTGTCTATAGCGGTACCTTTGGGATCGGGTACATTGAGAGCGACAAACCGGTGAAGCTGTACGGCGGGTTTTCTCAGGATTTCTCCGAAAGAGATGTCATCAAACACCCTACTCTTTTCCAACCGGACAATAAGAGTGCAGCTAAGGCGCGTAAGGCCATGCTCAAATTTACCAAGGCGATTGACGGCGTGGTGGTGGACGGGTTTGTCTTCGATATGGGAGAGCGAAATTCTTACTCTCCCGCTGAAGGAAAACCTGAGGGTCTCGACACCGGCATGCTGCTGCTCCCTCCGAAAAAGGGACCGGGACAAAATGCCACGGTTACCGAACCGTGTCTCTCCATCCCCAGCGCTGCGGCCGGAGGAAATGTCACCATTAGCAACAACGTGTTTATCAACGGGGCCAATTTCGGCATCCAGGCCGGTCTCCGAAAGGGCACTCTCAAAATCATTAACAATGTGTTCGTTGCAAACCGGATGGCGGCTATAGAGGTATACGGCACCTGCCCCAGTACCGGAGGCCCCAAGGACCTCACCCTTTGCGGAAATGCGGAAATCGCCTACAATACTATCCTCTTTACCTGGAGTCGGCTGAAAGACTTTCAGGACATGGGCTACGGTGTTCGGGTGATGACCAAGCTGGACTACAACATCCATCATAACATCATCGGCGGCAACATCATGTCCGGCGTTGATCACAGCCGTTTCAACAAGGATGAATGGGTGAAAATCGACAACAACATTTTTTTCGTGAACAAACAGGCGGACCTGGAATATAGCCCTGACAGCAACACCTCCCTGCACCTGACTGCTGATCAGTTCGGAGATTTGGAGGTTGCGAGCGCTACCGGCAATAAGAACGAAATCCCTAAGACGCTTGCGGTGGACCAGAAGTACCTTAAAGGGTATCTGAATGCACGCTACCGCGAAGAAGCGGATTTTGTCCGCGATTCGCCGGCAAATCAGTGGAGGGCTATCTTGGGCCTTAATTTGCAGGGAAAGCTCACGACCTCAGTGACGATGTTTGCCAATCGGTACCCGTGGAAAAAGGCAGTGGAGCTCTTTGGCGCGGTTCAAGGTGTGGGGGCTCAGGCGGTACAATAGGCAAGGACGATCATTGTTGAAAGAGCCCTACATGAAAGTCTACGAGAACCGCTCCTACAGAATAGAAAATCGGCCTTTTGCGTAGTTTGTTCATGCCTTATGGGAAGCGTAATGGGGGACATTTCAGGGTCAGGTCTACACATTTAACAAAATACTTGTGCCCGGAGGCTCAATGGAGATTGAGGAGGACTGGACGGGACGTTGTTCAAAATTATCACTTTTATCTTGACAGGAGCAATATAAGGATGTCCCGTTATCCGAACTAAGATGTGACCCTTCATTCTCTTATATTTAATTTTTAAGATGTGACCCTTCATTCTTCCTTCATTCTCTCTGGTTATTCCATGGCTTGAAGTCTGGCGATTCTTTCTTCTAACGGTGGATGGGTTGAGAATAAACGCATGAGTCCAGTTCCACGGCCGGAAATCTTAAGGGTCTGGACCGCAGGTTGCTGGGCAGCCGGATCCACAAGCTCATAGGTGCGAAGTAAGGCCTTGAGGGCATTCACCATATTATTTCTCCCGGCAAGTCTTGCTCCTCCCGCATCCGCACGATATTCCCGATAACGGGAAAACCAGGCTACCACCATGCTTCCCACAATCATAAATAAGATCTCCAGGACAAACGAAACAATATAATAAGTTCCAAAGGAAAATCCGCCTTCACCCCGTTCATCCCGGCCCCGCATTGCTTGGGCAATGGCAAAGGCAATGACGCGGGAAAGGAACATCACAAACGCATTGACAATGCCCTGAATTAAGGTCATGGTCACCATATCGCCGTTGGCAATATGAGAAATTTCATGGCCCAAAACCCCTTCGACCTCATCGCGCCGCATCTTTTGAAATAACCCAGAGCTCACGGCCACAAGAGACCGCGACTTGGTTGGCCCGGTGGCAAAGGCATTCACTTCCGGTGAATCATAAATACCCACCTGAGGCATCTTGGGGAGATTGGCAGCCTGAGCGAGGCGATAAATCGTCTGAACCAGTTCTTGCAGGTGGGAATTACTGGTATCGGGGTCAATGATTTTTACCCCCATGATCCACTTCGCCATCATCCGCGATGAGGCCAATGAAAAAAGCGCACCTCCCATTCCCCAGATGAGACAGAAGGCCAGCAGCGAACGGTAATTGATCCCGTAGGCAGTGATATACGGGCGAATCCCTAAGACGTTCAAAAGGAGAGAAATGGTTATGATCACCAGAAAATTGACCACCAGGAAAAGAAAAATACGTTTCATCCATGCCATAGGTTTAGGACCTCCTTCTATGAAAACATTTTTTAGTAAAAGAACCCTCTCTGCAATCCCCGGCAATAACAGGCTGTAAAAAATTGTCCTCTCTATCTATTTATCTATTACATAAAAATTTTATTGTTTCAATATAACCATGTCAAGAGAAACCCATAGCTACATTCTTCTCCTCACCCATTTTTCTCGAATTTTCAAATAATTGACACGTGAAAACCTTTTTAGTATAGTAGGTTCATTTGAAAACAATTTCGTTTCAAAGTTTATTTATTAGTTCTTGATTAAAGATTTCCCCTCACCTTAATCCTCTCCCCCAGTGGGGCGAGGAGATGAGAAAATGAGGGGGGAGAGTGCTGATGACAATTATTTTTTCTTCATCTGGCTCAATTTGCTTTGTTCGAGGAGAATGATCATGAATGAGAAAGAACGGCTAAATGCACTTGAAGTGGCGCTTAATAACGAAATGCGAGAACGGGAATTTTACCTTAAGAATGCCCAGCGTACCAAAAACCCACTGGGAAAAGCCATGTTCCGGCAAATCGGCGACGAGGAGCTGGAACATTATGAGCGTTTGAAAGAGCTTCGTCAGAAGTGGGAAAAACAGGAAAAATGGCCGGAGACCGTCCCCCTCAAGGTAAAAGATACCGTGGTAAAAGATGTTCTGAAGGATGTACTTAAGAAAGTAGATGCATTGCCCGAAGGAGACGATGACGATCTCAAGGCAGTGCGGACGGCGATTGATTTTGAGGCAAAAGGAACAAAGTACTATGCCGCACTTCGGGACAATAGCTCCGATCCAAAAGAGAAGCAGTTTTTCGATCTTCTATCAAAAATTGAGCAGGAACATTATCTCTCCCTCAAGGATACCGAAGAATACTTTACTGATCCGGCATCGTGGTATCAAAAAAAAGAGCACCACGGGTTGGATGGAGCATAGTATAGTGATTAGTGAATAGGGATTAGTGATTAGTGCAAACTCGAAAGCCTAAAAACGAAATCCGTTAATCAAAATCTCATGTAAACCCCGTTAGAAGGCTTTCACACGGGGAACTTACACCGTGCTTCCGCACGGGGCCTTTCTAACGGGGTAAAGGAGGGGAGAAAATAAAGATGGTTTCAAAAGAATCGTTGGCAAACATAGCGGCAAAGGCAGTACGTCTCATCCCTGGTATCAGTTCTTACCAAGACAAAGAAAAGCTTCGGGATATTGATAAAAGGTTGCGCAATCAGTTAGCGTCAACTCTGGACGAAGAACGTGCCCGGATTGATGATGTGAAGAGCCTTTTTTCAAAGAAACTCAAGTTCGACCTTTTAGATGATTTGGATACCGTGACGAAGAAAATGCTCCAGTTAGCCGATACGATTAAATTTTCTGCCTATGGCTATTCCCCTCTCTTTGACCAGGGAGCGGTGGATAAAAAGAAACTGGAAGAACTCTATCAGTTTGATCAATCCCTGGATGAAGAACTCACAAGTATGAAAGGGCAGGTGGATAAACTGGTATCAGCTTCGGAGACAGGACTTCCTGCCGGCATCAATGAAGTGCAGCGTGCGCTCGGGACACTGGAAAAGAAACTCAAAAGTCGGGAAGAACTTTTAAAGCAGGTGAAGTAGTGACCTACACGGAAAGGGGGTAAAGATGGTCTTTCTGGAAATAATGCAATGGTTTGACGATACCGGGAAGGAGATGATTCACCGCATCCCGGAACAAGGGTCAGCCGATATTAAGTTTGGGGCCCAGCTCATTGTCCAGGAGAATCAAGCAGCAATCTTTTTCCGCGATGGAAAGGCCTATGACATCCTGGGGCCAGGGAGGCATACTCTTTCTACCTTGAACATTCCGGTCTTAACCAAGGCACTAAGCCTTCCCTTTGGGTTTACCAGTCCCTTTAAGGCTTCGGTTTACTTCGTAAACACCAAAGTTTTTATTGATTTAAAATGGGGAACCCGGGAACCGGTGGCCTTTAAAGATTCAGAGCTGGGAATGGTGAGGGTTCGGGCTTTCGGGAATTTTACCATGCGAATAATTCAGCCGCTCCTCTTTATAAACACGCTGGTTGGGACCCAGGGAATATTTACCACCCAGGATATTTCTGAGTACCTTCGGGATGTCATTGCCTCCCGGCTTAATGATCTTATGGGGGAAAGTCTTGATACCATTTTTAACCTTCCTAAGTATTATGATGAAATGGGAGTAGCCCTAAAAACCCGGTTACGGGAAGATTTCACCCGATACGGTGTTGAACTGATAGACCTATTTATCAATTCCATCACCCCCCCTGACGAGGTTCAGAAAATGATTGATGAGAAGAGCGGGATGAAGGCAGTGGGAGACCTGGACCGCTTCTTGAAATTCAAAGCTGCCAAAGCCATGGGAGATGCTGCCCGGTCTGGTGACGGTAGCGTAGGCGGGGGAGAAGCTGCTGCGGGGATGGGAATTGGTGTCGGGGCTGGTCTGGGAATGATGTTACCGGGAATTTTACAAAAATCCTTTCAGGAAGGTGGACAAGCGAGCAAAGCTTTGGTTTTAATCAAATGCCCTAAGTGCCATACCGAAATTCCCCAGGACAGTCGCTTCTGCTCTCAGTGCGGTCACCAGATCGTGATCGTCAATAAATGCAGCCAGTGCGGCAAGGATCTACCAGTGGAAGCTAATTTTTGTATGGTTTGCGGAATCAAAATAGAAAAGAGAGAAAAAATGTGCTCCCACTGCGGGAGCAAAAACCTCCCCCAGGCTAATTTCTGCAACGATTGTGGAGAAAAACTATAACTCAGGCTAATCTTTCTTTCCCTATCACTACTATTTAAAGACAACCTAACATGCTGGTCTCTACACCGTGCCCTCAGTGTGGAGGGGAGATAGAGTTTTTCGATGAAACTGAGGCAGTCAAATGCCGGTACTGCGGCTCTCTGCTTCAACTGGTGGGAAGTGAAGGAGTCAGGCGCTATTACCTAAAACCAAAAACAGATAGAGAAACAATAACGAAAAGCCTCCTCTCTGGCATCTACCTGAAAAAGAGGATAACCATCCGCTCCCTTAATACCCGGCTCATCTTTTATCCCTACTGGTGGATAAAAGGGATGGTGTTTAAGTGGCTTATTGGGAAAAAAACCATACCCAGCAAACTAAAAGAAATTCCCAACGGATGGGAGAATGTTAAAGAACTGAAAACCCATCTTTTTGATCATACGTTTCCGGCGAATGGGGAAGTTCTTTTCGGCCCTTCCAACCTTGGAATTCGCACTCAAACCATGCAGGTTCGCGCTTTCAACCGAAAGGAAATGGAAGCATGGGGCCTTCCGTTAAAAACAACCATTTCTCATGCCCAGGCGATTGCTTCCGCTGAAAAACTGAAGGGATCGGCCTTAAAGTTAAAAGACGTGGACATAGAGATGGAAAAGACCCGATTGATCGGCGAGCGCTATTCGCTGATTTTTCTCCCTATCTGGGTCATCTCTTTCCCTTCTCCTCAAGGAGAATCAGAAGTATTGATTGACGGAGTTTCTCACTCGGTCATCACTATCCCCAAAAAAGAAAAGACGCTGTCAATCTCCACCTTAAGTCAAGAAACGTTAGGATTTGAACCGGAGGATGTCAGCTTTATTCCGTTCAGGTGCCCGATATGTGGATGGGACCTTCCCTTTCACCCTTTTAACGTTATCCATCTTTGCACTACCTGTGGCCGGGCCTGGTGGGAAAAAGGAGGCTCTTACCAGGAAGTAGGGTACAATGTGGTAAAAAGAAAAGATGATGGTAATGAACCAATAACCCATCTCCCTTTCTGGGCTTTTAAGGTATCCTTGAAAACCCCCACTGATACGATAACCACCATGGATCAATTCTACCTCTACTTCCCGGTACCCCGACTCATGGACAAGAAAAGGGAACAGAAACGAAGGGTAACATTTTATATTCCCGCTTTCCGGATTAAAGACATCCCATTAGTAAATAAATTTTCCACCTACCTCACCCACAATCAGCCGGAAAGACAGTACAGTGAAAAAGAAACCTTGTTAAAGCATGCCTTTGGCAATGTCTTTCTGAGGGTAAACGAGGCTAAAGAGATGGCAGAAATCCTGCTTTTTTCTCTCATTCCTACCAACAGCCGCAAGGCCAAAGACTTTGTCTCTCAGGCCCAAATACAGTTTGCCCAGGAACATTTGGAATGGTATCCCTTTGTT
>JAZDOO010000107.1:0-8341 GCA_043798555.1 Pseudomonadota bacterium
CTATGGAGTTGCATCCCAGAAATCGGCTTTTTGGTAGTAGCGCTCGTGCTTCTGGGATTTGCCGCACCGGCGGTGTCGGCGGAGCTCAAGGAAGGCGACGTTATTTCAAAGGATAACTGGGAGCAAGTAAAAGGCCAAACCTTTGACGGCGGATTCGGGGGTGGAAAGATCGAGGATATGCTGACCCCCAAGCTGATCGAACAGATCCTGAACTGGAACCTGAAGATCAAGCTAAAAAACTACCAGAAGTATGAATTTCCGCCCGAATGTCAGGAACTCACGAAGAAATATGGTGGCACGTACAAGCTGGAAGGGAAAAAGATTATTGGCTATAAGGCGGGCATCCCTTTCCCCTGGGACACGTTTGACGCCAAAGATCCTCAGGCCGGATGGAAGGCGATCTGGAATGTTCTTTACGGCCGCCAGATCGGCGATCAAATGCTCACGCCCAAATTTGGTTATGTATTCGTTGACGGCAAACGGGGAGTAGAGCGAGAGCAGTGGGGTGAGTGGGCTAACTACTACTACAAGAATCGTTCTAAGGTACCCCCGTTCCCGGTCCACGAGACCCCGGATAACGTTTACGCTAAAAACCTTCTCTTTTTCGTCTATCCGTATGATATCCGGGGACTGGGGGTGATGTCGATCAAGTATGACGATGACCGAAACCAGCAGGCCTATGCGTATCTGCGGTCGGTCCGGCGGATTCGCCGTCTGTCGTCAGCAGCCTGGATGGATCCCATTGGCGGGACGGATCAGCTCTATGACGACCAGGAGGGCTACGATGCCCGTCCGGAGTGGTATGATGACTTTAAGCTCCTGGGGCGAAAGAAAATGCTCATCGCCCGGAACGTGCCCTACATCCTCTGGAAAGAAGAGATTAAGGACGTTTATGAATCGCGCCCGATGATGGATCTCAAAACGCCTCCCTACTGGCAGCCTCTGGGCGTGTGGGAACCGGCGTGGGTTCAGATCATTGAGTGCATCACGCCGTCCTTCCATCCTTACAGCAAGAAGATTGTTTATGCTGACGAAGAGGAATGCAAACCCCTCCTGGTTGAGATGTACGACCGGAAGGGAGAATTCTATAAATACTTCCACATTGGTGGAGCGCCCAAGCCTGACGTGCAATGGGGACGAAAGTTTGCCATGTCCGCTTACGGCCACATTGCCGACTACCAGAAGATGCATTCCACTGCCTGGAACAATCCTGAAAGCTTTGTGATTAACCCCCCAGGGCTTACCGAGGATTATTTTAGCGTGGAACGGCTGCGGGCGGCAGGAAAATAGTTCGATTGCGTCAAATTCACTTATTTAGAGAGGGGGGGCATCCCCCTCTCCTCCTTCCAATCTGAGGGTTACGAAGATTATGGCCTCATTCCAAGAACTTTTTACCCCCTTTAGCATCGGTCAACTCCAGTTAGCAAACCGGATCGTTTTTGCCCCGGTGGCTACCAACCTCGGGGATGATGCCGGACATGCTACCGATAGACTCATTGATTACTACACTGCCCGGGCAAATGGTGGTGTAGGATTGATCATTGTGGAATCATGCACGGTAGCTCCGGAGGGGAAGGCGACTCTGAAGCAAATAGGGATTTTTTCTGACCAGTTAGTGCCGGGGTATCGAAAGCTCACGGACTCTGTTCACCATTACAGCACTAAAATAATTGTTCAGCTTCAGCATGCGGGCCGGTCTGCGGTAAGCCCCGAGGATCCGGTAGCTCCCTCAGCGATCCCCTGCCCTTTGGTGGGCAGAATGCCTCGGGAACTTTCCGTGAGTGACCTGGAACAACTCCTCTATCACTACGGAAAGGCTACCAGGAGAGCTAAAGAAGCTGGTTTTGACGGAGTGGAAGTTCATCTGGCTCACGGATACCTCCTTAATGAATTTCTATCACCTTTAGCCAACCAGCGAACGGATAGTTACGGAGGATCATTTGAAAACCGGATGCGATTTCCCCTCCAGGTGATTCAGAAGGTTAAGGAGGTGGCGGGAGATGACCTCACGGTTACGTGCCGGATTAGTGCCAGCGAGTTTATGGAAGGTGGGTTAACCCTAAAAGATATGAAAGAGGTCTCCAGAGAAGTGGTGAAGGCGGGAATTGAGGCCATCCACGTTTCTGGCGGCACGTATGGATCGGTGGAGTGGATCATTCAGCCTTCTTCCATTGAAAGAGGGTGTTTCCTCCCTATGGCCGAGGAGATCAGGAAGAGTGTTTCTGTTCCAGTCATAGTTGCGGGAAGGCTGAATCCGGAGAAAGCCCTGGAAGCAATCCAGAATGGTAAAGCCGACCTGGTGGCTATTGGACGGGGTCTGGTGGCTGATCCTGAATGGCCAAATAAATTGAGGGAGGGGAGACGCGAGGATATCATTCCCTGCATCTCTTGTAACCAAGGGTGTATCGGTCGGGTTTTAGCTGGGGACCATATCACCTGTATGCTCAATCCTCAGACCGGCCGGGAGGCTCAGTTTCCCTTTACCGCCGCAGTTAAGAGTAAGAAGGTTGTGGTAATCGGTGGTGGCCCAGGAGGTTTAAAGGCTGCAACCGTAGCTGCACGACGGGGCCATAAGGTAACCCTTTACGAGCAGACAGAAGACTTGGGTGGTCAGTTTTGCTTAGCTCATTTACCACCCCATAAGGAAGTGTTTAAGGAGGGGCTCGATTACCTTGTGCGGGAGGTCCAAAAATCCGGGGTTAAAATCGTAAAAACTTTCCGGGTAGAGGAGAAGAATATTGCCGAGATAAAGGGTGATGTTGCGATCGTGGCTATTGGCGGGGAACCTATTATTCCTGAAATTCCTGGAATTCATGATGAAAGAGTAGCGCTGGCAGAAGAAATATTCACTGGAAGGAAAAGCCCGGGATTGCAAGTGGCGATTATCGGTGGAGGATTGGTGGGCTGTGAACTGGCGGCATTCATTCTGGGGAAATATGAAAGTGAGATCACCATTTTTGAGATGCTTCCTGATATCGCCCAGGATATGATGTTTATTAATAAGATTGCACTGATAAAACACTTTTCCACCAAAAAGAACCTACATGTAATTACGTCAGCTAAGGTGGTCAACGTGAAAGACGGTGGGGTGACGTATAACAAAGAGGGGAGAGATATTGCCGGAGGAAACTTTGATACGATTGTCATCGCTGTGGGATATAAATCCAGAGATGGACTGGTGAACACTATAAAAAAACATTTTGACCAGGTAGCAATTATCGGCGACTGCAAAAGCCCTCGCAAAGCTTTGGAAGCTATTGAGGAGGGATTTTTGGCTGGATTTACCGTTTAATCAAATTGTAAACTTGGAGCAAAACAGAATGTCAACAATCAATTGCTCTTCTTAGCAATAGTTATTTTAAACGTATTATTTAGGAGGGGGTTGAGATGAAAATTAAATTAGCCGGTGTCCAGATAGGCCCCTATGAAAAAAATGATACCTATGATTCTTACATGAAGAAGCAGTGGGACGTCTTTGATAACCTGGTGAAGAAAGAGAAGCCTGATGTGGTTCTTTTTCCTGAGGTAACTAACGGTCCTTACTTTTGTCAGGTGTATAATGATAAATTCTTTGATCTGGCAGAGACGGTGAATGGAAAAACCATAACCACCACGATTCAGAAATCCAAGGAGTCAGGTGCCCACATCGTAAGCAGCATTTTTTTCAAAGATGAAGCTGACAATAAATACTACGACATCGCTTTTCTTTGCTCTCCCACCCGGGGATTGGTGGGGATTTTCCGGAAGTGCCATATTCCCAAACTTAAAACCCCAACGCTAACCACCGATGAGCCGTACTATTTTGCCGAGGGAAATGATCTGCCGGTATTTACCCTGGATAACGGGGTTCCTATTGCCATGATGCTCTGCTATGACCGGTCTTTTCCCGAATGTTGGCGCACCTATTACCTCAAGGGAGCCAAGCTCTTTTTCGTCGCCGCTTGTACGTGGGGGTTCCGCGGTGACTTTTTCATTAACGAACTTAGGACACGGGCCTTCGAAACCCACTCCTTTTTGGTGGTTATGAATCGGGCTGGTGATGAGATCATCGAAGGAGAACCAAAGGTGCGGGATCACTTTGGAAAGAGCGCAATTATTGACCCCATGGGAGAGATCGTGACGATCATAGAAAAAGTACCGTGGGCTTATATAGCTGCAGAAGTTGATCTTGATCTCATTGATAAGGTTAACGAGCCCCTCCCCTGGAAACGGGACCGGAGGCCTGAGCTTTACGGGATCATTACATCCTCGAAGCGGGAAGGGCTGGAAGATAAATATAAACGTTTTAATTCATAGGAGGGTAAAACATGGACGTTGACGTTCTCATAAAAAATGGAAGGATTGTGACCCATTCCGATGAGTTTGATGGGGCGGTGGCGATCAAAGGAGAGAAAATTGCCGCAATCGTGAGTGATCCGAGCGGGATTAATGCCAAGAAGACCGTTGATGCCAAAGGCAATGTAGTCATGCCGGGCAACATTGATCCTCATGTGCACATTGCATTGTTCATGGATTTTGACACCGACATGAAGTCAGAGACCGGGGCGGCGGCAGCGGGCGGTACTACCACCGTCATGCACTGTTTGCTGGAGAAAGAATCAATTCTCACGCGATTTCCCGTGCGGAATGAATCCATCGAGAAGTGCTCGTATACCGACATCGCCTTTTATGCGGCAATAATGAGTGAAACCCATATCCAGGAGATTGAGAAGACTATGGATCTGGGAATCTGCTCGTTCAAGTTCCTCATGGGCTATAAGGGCAAGGCGGGTGAGGAGATTGGCATTTTGGGGGCAGATTCGAGAATCCTGTTCCTGGGCTTCGAGAAGTTGGCAAAACTCGGTGGCCTGCCCATGATTCACGCGGAGCATATTGAAATGATATATGCCATTGAGCCCCGCTATAAACAAGATAATACCCTGAAGACCTGGTGGGATGCCCGCCCCAACGTGGCCGAGGAGATTGACATGCGAATTGCCGCTTCGATCGCTGAGTTCACGGGATCGCGGCTTTACCAGGTGCACACCAGCGTGGGGACTGTGGCAGAGATTTATAAACCATTCCGCGAACGGGGAGTTAAAATCTATTCAGAGACGTGCCCTCACTACCTCGTCCTCGATGCGTACGGCAAAATGCTGAAGAACCCCTTGCTCGCGAAAATCAATCCACCCATTCGTGGACCAGAGGATTGCAAAGGGCTTTGGAAAGCTTTACAGGATGGGACGGTGGACTGCATTGGTACGGACAGTTGCAACAGCATGTGGAAAGACAAGTGGCAGGATGGCAATATTTGGAAGATTTACCTTGATTTTAGTTCGGTAGAGACCATGCTGCCCTTGCTGATAAGCGAAGGGTATCATAAGGGACGGTTGACGATGCCTCAGATTGTAAAGTACACGAGCTATAATACCGCCCACATTCATGGCCTTGCCCCTAAGAAGGGGATTATGGCGCCAGGCTCGGATGCTGATATCACCATCGTTGACCTCAACAAGAAGAAGACTATCACTCCGGACATTATGCATTCCATTGCGGAATGGAATGTTTACGAGGGATGGGAGATTACCGGGTGGCCGGTGTTGACCATGGTCCGCGGCCAGGTGGTGTATGAGGATGAGAAGCTGGTAGGAAAACCAGGGTATGGAAGGTTTGTACCCTGTAAGCCGCAAAAATAATCGTTCAATGGACAGACGGGAGGTGAAGAAACATGGCGGAAACAAAAGAAGAGCTCTATAAAAAGGTTGGAATCGGAAACCGGGCGGGTTTCGGGGAAAGGCCTGCCTTGATTGTTATTGATGTGCAGAAGGGCTTTACTCTCCCCGAATGCCCCCTGGGTGGTGGCTTAGATGAGATGATTGAAAACATCAAAGATGTGGTCGCGGTTGCGAAAAAGAAAAATGTTCCGGTTATTTATACTGTGGTAGCCTGGAGGCCTGATAGTGGGGATGGTGGGATGATCCTGAAGAAAATTCCATCTCTCAAACCTTTTACCATCGGATCGAGGTGGGCTGAGCTTGATGATCGCATGGACTATGACCCGACTAAGGACTATTTCATCATCAAGAAGCACTTTTCCTGTTTCCATGGGACCGAGCTGGTGAATATCCTTATTGACCACGGGATCGATACCTGTATTCTGATAGGCGACTCCACCAGCGGGTGCGTGAGATCTACCGCGATCTACTCTGCTGCCTATGGGTTCTACACGATTGTTCCGATAGAGTGTGTCGGTGATCGCTCAGCAGACGCGCATCAAGCAAACCTCTTTGACATCAATGCCAAGTTTGGCGATGTGGTTTCCAAACAGGAAGTTATTGATTATTTCGATAACCTTTAAACAGGTTATTTAGGTTCCTCAAAAGGGGGGGGAGAATACGTAAAAAAAAAGTACCCGTTTTACCAACTTTATCTGAAAATCAAAGGGGGTATAGCAGATGGCTTTAAACGAAAAAGATCAAAAACGAGTGGATCAATTATTTCAATTTTCTCTTTTTGAAGCCTTGACTCACCGGCGCACACGGCGTTTTGGATTGGGGTATGAGATTCATGATAAATGCTTTGAATTTAAATCGGATACAAAGCCCGTGCCTTTGACTGAGCTGGAGACCGCTATATTGGTATGGTCTGCTGACGGTGTTAATGGGCTTTCGTTGGGAGAGGCACAGACCTCAACTAACGTAATGCAGTGCTGGAATGGGCGGACCCACGGAAATGCGTGTAATGACCAGAGCAACAACTTCATCATTATGGATGACAGCGGGGCGTACATGCATAAACCCAAGGATGCCACCAAACTTGTGGAGTTTCAGACCCCGGAGGACCGTGAAAAGTTTCTCACGTTTTATCGTCAGAACACCACCAAGATATTGAATGAGCGGCCTACTTTTCCTCCGCAGGCTTTTCTGCAGTCCAACCAGTGGTTTGCTCATACTGGCGGCAGTACCTGGTTTTTCCCCCTGGTTGATCTTACTTCCGAATACATCAATTTTCTTCTCTATGGGATGGATCGCGATCGTTACCAATTGATTGATGCCAATACAGGAAAAGGTGCGGGCAAGAAAATTCAAAAGGCGATTGATGATGGGTATCTCAACGGGCTTCAGGTTCCCATTCAGTTGATGGATATCTTCGTATACAATGTTTGTGTGGGTGCCTGTTATTTTAAGATTCAGAATGTGGCATTGGCCGCTGAAGCGATGGGAGTTGGACATTTTGTGTGGGGTGGATTTACTCCGGTGATCATGTTAGGGGGGACGCCGTTCTGCAAGGGATTTGGCTTCTACTTTGTTCAGGGCAAGAACGGGGTGCCCAATCCGGTAGGATTAAAGGGCCATATTGAGTCCCACTGCCCACCATTTTTAAAAAATATGGATGAAGCGGTTGATACTATTTTTAACCGGAAGTATGGTCCCAACGGATGCCTGACCCGCAACTTCAAGGGGAAGACGCCGCTGAAAGACTTCAGTTGCATAACCGAGAATGTGAAGCAATATGATGAACGGGCCGTTGAACTCACCAAAGACTACTGCAACTATGTCTATGAGACGTACGGAAGGTTCCCGGCGGTGGTTGATTCAATTCAGATGCCAGTTTGTATGACCCTTCACCACCTTGATCTGGATTTTTATGAGAAGTATTATCCGGCAGAGGTGATAACAGAGGTCTACCGGAACCACATGAAGGTTTGGCACGATTGATAATTATTTACCAGTGAGGTTTTAGGATGCCGAAAATAGTGTCGTCCGCAGGGGAAATGGAAATGTCTCTGGTTTCCATTGGGGTTGACGGAGATAATATCGTAATGAAAGGAAAGATGGGGGTTTGGGACTCGAAGATTATTGTCACTCCTCAAGAAGCTACGAAGATGATCGGTATGATGGTAAATCTTTCGTTGATCTTTTATGTACTCAAGCTCCCGTTTTTGCTTCTTAAGAAAAAAAAGTGATGTTTGCAAAGGAGGGAATGCCATGAAGATAAAGTTTATAATCCCATTCCCCTTAGATGAAGAGGGGGTGAAGCTAAGGGGGAGCCAGCTCCCAAAGGAGCTGATTCCACCAGGTGTGGAAGTAGTGTGGTCACCAGTAAAAAACAGCGGGACCGGTGGGGACAGTCAATATGATACTTTTCTTATGGACATATTCTGTTTTGAAGAAGGTCTGAAAGCAGAGAAGGAAGGTTTCGATGCGGTCTGCATCGATACGGTGACCGATTCGGGAATGCTGGGGTTGCGTTCGCGGCTGAACATCCCAGTGGTTGGTCCCGGTACTGTTTGCTACCATCTTGCGTGCACTCTGGGCTCAAAATTTTCCATCGTCACTACCTGGAAAAAGTGGTTCCATTT
>JAZDOO010000130.1:0-5646 GCA_043798555.1 Pseudomonadota bacterium
AGGTGAAGAGAATAATGTCAAAGCCCTTATTGATTGGACCCATACTGGCCCACCCTATGCCCGGGTGGAAAATGTTGAGGTGAAGTGGGAGCCTTATACTGGAGAGTTTTCCGGCTTCTCTGTTGTCCATTGAACCAATACAATACCACCCACCCCTTCACGAGAGCATCTTTTCCAGTTTTTGCTTTTCTTCTGTGGTACCTAAAAAGATAAGTGTGGTTTGGGGAGAAATAATGTAATCTTCAGGAGGATTGTAAATCCATTCTTCCTTTGCCTTTACCGCTAAGAGAAGGAGGGCACGATTTTTTTTAAGATTTAACGCTGAGAGAGGCTTGCCACTGAAAGTTGAAGGCACAACGACCTCTTCAATCCGCAAGCTTTTCTCTTTGTCTCTCAGCATGACATCCAAAAAAGAAACCACTTCTGGCCTTACCATCTCCGAGGCCATCCTCAACCCCCCGATAAACGTCGGCGATACTACCGCATCTGCCCCTGCCCTCTTAAGTTTTTCCACATGATTGAGTTGACTACACCGTGCAACCACCCTTACATTAGAGTTAAGCTGCTTTGCCGTAAGACTGATAACCAGATTATGGTTATCATCTCCCGTAACCGCAAATAATCCCCGCGCGTCTTTAATGCCCGCTTTAAGAAGGGTATTATCGTCAGTGGCATCGCCTACAATAAATGCAAGGTTGGGAAATGTTTCCAAAATTTTTTCGGTCTTCTCTTTTTCCACATCCACGATCACCTGCAACCTCTTGGTAGCATCAAGTTCCTCGATGATGTAAAAACCCACCCCTTCCACTCCGCAAACAATATAGTGGTTTTTAAACGTACTTACTCGTTTCTCCATCTTTCTCCTCCAGAATGCTTCCTTAAGATCAACTTCGACAATAAAGGCAGTAAAGTTTGAAAGCAAATAGGCCAACGTCCCTATGCCAGAAAAAGCAATAAAGATCGTAAATATTCTGCCGGCCGGATTTCCTGCGAGGTTAATAATTTCACCAAAGCCAATGGTGGAAATGGTGATAACCGTCATATAAAGACAGTCTAATAATGAATACTGCTTGTCGGTTATCACCCAGTAGCCAAAGGTGCCCGTTGAGATGACAATCAAAAGTAAGGCGCCGGCGATAATAAATTTTTTATACGGAAACACTGCGCTTTTATGACCCAAACTTTCGTGTCCCGCTGGGACACCACGAAGCATAAAAATAAATTATGGGTAATCCAACTTAACAACAAATCCCTCCTTTCCTCCCTTTTGAAAAGGGGGAATATAAGGGGGATTTTTGACAGTGGTAAAATCCACAAAACCTATTTTCGTACTAAATTACTAAGAAGAGCAATTGATTGTTGACATTCTGTTTTGCGCCCCCTCACCCAACCCTCTCTCCGCCACCGGCGGAAGAGGATTAAGGTGAGGGGGATTAAATGTTACCATTTTAATGCTCCAAGTTATATGTAGAATTATCCCGTAATTACCATGGTACCAGGGAATTGTCAATTTTACTCGGTTAACTTTTTTGTTGCGCAGAATATACCGTAGGTGACCCTGGAAAGAGCAGGATAATTAAGTTTATCCGGAGTATCTTCCTCAGTATGGTAGTAAGGGTAACGATACAAAGCAGTATCAGTGATCATAACTGCTGGATACTGGTACTCCCAAAACGAGCTATGGTCTGACCAACTGATACCGGGAATACATTGAAACGTTGCCACACATTCAATGGGAACATCAATTCCTTCCATGAAATATCTTGCAAATGCTCTCACTAATGCTCTTGCGCGAAGGTTACCTACCACCGCGACAAAATTACCCCGATCAGGATAAAAAAGACCAAGCGGTGGAGGATAATGCTGGCTATGAGGCTGCTCACAATAATAACCAATGGTCTCGATACTGAGCATCCCTACGATATTCTCTCCTTCATCCCAACACCTTTGGGCATATACCCGGCTCCCCATCCACTGATGCTGGAAGAACGGTGGCTCTTCATTAGTAAAGGCAACAAACCGAACGGTCCTTTTTTGCGGTCTATGATGAAACAAACGACTGATTTCAAGAAGCGCGGCTACTGCCGAGCCATTATCGTTTGCTCCCGGTGAGCCAGTTACCGAGTCATAGTGAGCACCCAAAATAAAAATTTCATCCGGTTTTTCTTTACCAGTAATTTCCACACTCAGGTTTACACATTCAGTGCCCTGGACAAAATAGGACTGGGTGGTTACCTCATACCCAGTAGTATGCCAGTACTGCCGTATGTATTCAGCAGCCTTCCTCAGGTTTTCTGGAATAAAGAGATTCCTCTCTCCTATTTCTTTAGCTAAGACAATCACATGTCTTCTCAACCGCTTTTCCAGGTCGTTGATAACCTGTTCAGTCGCTTCATTTATTTCCGGCCTTTCACCTTTAGGAGCGAGCGCTATCATCATGAAGTATGCCCATAGCACGAAGGCCAGAATCATGGCAAGAACCATTCCGTAAACCACCATACGCTTTCTCCAGGGATTCATTCGTGAAATTCCCATCGCTACTATAATGCGGTGGATTTAATACGCCTCATTGCCAGCAAAACAATCAGTGTCAGACAAAAGTGAATTGACCGTAGCAAAATCTTATGATACATTTTACTTCAAAAAATATAATGAATTCAATGAGTACCTGCATTGAGTTAAAACGCTAACCCATTGAGGAGGTTTTGTATGTACCGAGTATTATTTGTACTTATGCTGCTTATTCATCTCCATCTGCCAGTAGTAACCGAAGCCAATCAAAGCCCCAAGGCGGTCTTCCCCGAGCAAGAATATAATTTTGGTAAAATCAACGAAGGGGAGCAGGCAACCCACACTTTCAAGATTCTCAATGTAGGGGATTCGCCTTTGGACATAGTACGGGTTATACCGGATTGTGGTTGTACCGCCACATCACTCTCCAAAGAAAAAATTCTGCCCAATGAGGAGGGAGAAATAAAGGTAGTTTATAACTCTTCCAATCGTCCGGGAGATTTTCAAAAAAATATCCAGGTCGTTACCAATGACCCTCAAAATTCAAAAACCAACCTGATCATCCGGGGAATTGCTACCCGGGGACCTTCACCCTGCATTTCGGTTCATAACCGCAAGATAGAGTTAGGAGTGATTAATATAAAAAGTCCCCCGCCCTTTGCCCTCTCAGTGAGAAATACGGGCGAGGAGAAATTGATAATCAATTCGATTAAAAATACCCGGGGAGAAGTTCTGCTTGCCGCGGAAACAGAGATTCCTCCCCAGGAAAGGAAAATCTTTCAATTAACCTATCAGCCACAAAATGTGGGGATTATTAATGAGAGTATAACGATCTATTCCAATGATCCCCAAAGGCCACGTTATTACGTTTTTCTTAGCGGTTACGTTGAAAAGGAAGAGAAGATTGTTATCACCCGTAAAAACAAGCAGTCCTTTATTGTTTCTAATAATACTGCAGAAACAATTATCGTGATTCCAAAGGAATCAACGGGACCTGAAAAATCAATCGAGCCTTTTAAAAGCCTCGGAATTGACCTCGAGCCAAAGGGGACAAGTAACGAACTCACGCTCTCCTTAGGGCTGCAGGAAAAGAAATAAGAGGATTCAACAGATCGGGGTACAGAAGTATTAGCGTATGTTACTGCTCAGTTGTAGGGGAACATTTGTGGATAACCTCGATCTGGTCTCCCACAGTAACGTTTCCACCGGTGAGAATTTTTACAAATATCCCTTCTCGAGGCATAATGCAGTCCCCGGTTTTAAAATAAATCGCACAGCGATCATGGCACACTTTGCCGATTTGACTCACTTCACCCACCACTGCGTCACCAAGTTTAACCGTAGACCCAACTCCCAGTTCGAGTAAGTCAATCCCCTGGGTGACAATATTCTCCCCGAAATCTCCATACGTTAGGTTAATACCTTTATTTCGCATTTTTTCTATTGACTCATCCGCCAACAAGCTTACCTGCCGATGCCAGGGGCCAGAATGGGCATCACCCTCTATGCCATGGTCAACCTTAATAAACGCTGAACCCACATCTTGCTTCTGGGTTCCCTTTTCCTTGCTAATACATACTGCTAAGATTTTGCCTCTCATAGGAACTCCGTTATGAACCTCATAATCAGAAAGTAATTGAAATACCGATTAGTATCAATATTATACCATACAAAAAAAATTTCAAGCAAGAGGACGAAACACTCACCGTATTTTTCTTGCTATTACTTTCGTTAAACTTTATATTTTTTCAAGAAGTTCATTGTTAACCCCGGATTTCCTAAGAGGAGAATAACATGCCCATCTACGAATTTTTTTGTTCAGATTGCGATCGGGTTTTCAATTTTTATTCTCCCACGGTAAACACCACCAAGATTCCTCTTTGCCCAAAATGCAAAAGAAGGGAGCTGAAAAGAATGATGTCCCCATTTGCCATTGTCTCGGGCAAACAGGAAGAAAGCGGCTCGCAAGATTTCTCATTTGATGAAGCCAAAATGGAAAAAGCTCTCCACGTCCTGGAAAAAGACATGGCCACGGTGAATGAAGATGACCCCCGACAGGCAGCTGCCCTGCTCCGTAAAATGACCGAAGCGGTTGGGGGCAATTTGGATGGAGGAATGGAGGAGGCTCTGAGAAGAATGGAAGCGGGTGAAGACCCTGAAGCAATTGAAGCGGAAATAGAAGATCAGCTCAATCCGGAAGCTATTTTTTCGGAAAAGAAAAATGGCGGCTCGAAGCCCAGGAAAATCACCTATGATGAAACCCTTTATGAGCTTTAGAAAAAAGTAACCTGCCGTTATGCAGCACAGTAAATGGAAACGGATGATGTTTAAGGGGCGTAAAGTGTATGCTGAGGTAGATGAAGAAGGAAATGTGATCATCACCGGGGGGAGAGCAGTAATCAAGTACCAGCTTGATCAGGAGGTGACGTATTTGGCCCGGGCTTCTGCCGTAAAGGAAATTGACGAGAACCTGCTCCTGAAAATGAAAACTAAAAAGGAAAAAGAAAAGAAAGCCCCCGAAAAAATACCACCATCCGCCAGCCTGGGGGAAAACCACGATGATGACGCTATCGCCATCTTTACTGATGGTGCTTGTGAAGGCAATCCTGGACCTGCAGGTATTGGGGTCTTACTCCGCTACCGAAACCACCAAAAAGAAATATCAAAATTTATTGGTCAGGGTACCAATAATATCGCTGAATTAACCGCCATCAGAGTGGCGCTTCAGGAAATTAAAGATCCCCATTTGCCGGTAGTCCTCTACACGGATAGCGCCTACTGTCTGGGGGCCTTACGGGGAGCCTGGAAAACAAAAAAAAATCAAACCCTCATTGAAAGCATTAAAAAAGAGATGGCCCGCTTTTCTAATCTCAAAATTGTTAAGGTTGAAGGCCACAAGGGAATTGAAGGGAATGAAATTGCCAACCGGTTAGCCGGTCAAGCCCTCCGCGAAAAAAAATGGTAAACAAGAGAAACGCTGCTTAAATGGCGTAGATCAGTCAAAAACTGTTACTCAAATTTAGTTTCTTCTTTGGTTTCGGTCCACTGCCTTCCACAATCTTTGCACTCGTAAGTTATCTCATACGTAGTCTTCGTGATAGTAGCGCAGTAAGCACCGGGAATTTCTTCAGTATT
>JAZDOO010000145.1:0-11087 GCA_043798555.1 Pseudomonadota bacterium
ATCTATTTGGATTCACCACCGGAACACACGTGGAAAAATATTGGAGAAAGTGATGTAGTAGCTTTCGCAGTAGCTACAAGGCCGATAGGAGAATAATAGGGATTTCTTCTTTTGGTAGATTCGTTGGTGGCATGATTGAGAGCGTTAGGAGACAAGGCATGAAGGTAGAGCATAAAAGAAGCTATAGGGTTATGGTACTTTCGTTTTTCTTAGTACTTTTTCTAAGTTCCCCTGCCTTTGAGGCAGAAACAAAAAATGAGGAGTCAGAGGCAAATAAAAATCTGATAAACGTTGAAGTGGAAGGGATTATCCAAAAAAAGGATGGGGATACCGTTACCCTTCCTCTGAGGCTGGCATTAGAAATTGCCTTAGAGCACAATTTAGATATTCAGATTGAAAAAATCAGGGTCCCGATAGCTGAAGAAGTCATCATCGAAAAAGAGGCTCGTTTCGATCCAGCGCTTTTTGGGGAAGCCACCAACCGGAGATTTGAACAGCAAACCAGTTCGGCCTTAAGTGGAACCCCCATTTTCAAAGAAAATGAGCAGCACGGTCGAGTGGGGACACGGAAGCTTTTTCGCTTTGGTTTGGAAGCTGAATCTTATTTTGAAAATTCCCGCTATCGGGCCAATTCCTCTTTTGAAGGGCTTGATCCTCAATATAAAAATTTTCTTGTCCTTACCGTGCGCCAACCATTGCTCCAGGATTTCGGGCCTAAAGTAAATACCACTGATATTAATGTGGCGAAAAACGACCGGGAGATAATCAAAAATATATTTCTGCTGCAGGTGATGGAAACCCTTAACCAGGTAGAACAGACGTACTATGACCTTTCCGGAATGAATGAAACGTTACAATTAAGAAGAGAGTCATTACGCTTGGCAGAAAAGATTCTCTCGGATAATCGAAAACGGTTTGATGCCGGGCTCACCCATATCGGTGAGGTTCAGGAGGCGGAGACCGCCGTAGCTTCCCGCGAGGAAGAGGTTATTTCTGCCCACCAGACCATGAAAGATGTGACCAATATTTTTAAAAACGTTCTTCAGGTTCGACCTGAGTCTCCCCTGTATCCGCTCATGATCCAAACTGAAGGGTTTTTCCCTTCGGAGAAAGAAATTCCCTCGTATGAAGAGTCCTTTAGGGAGGCGCTAACCAGGAGACCTGATTACTTGCAGAAAAAGATTGAGGTAGAAAGCCGGGAAGTCATCTTAAAATTTAATAAAAATCACCTGTTGCCGCGTTTGGATCTGGTAGGAACATTCGGGTTAAACGGTCTGAGTGGAGAAGCTCAAACAATAACATTTGCGGGCCAGAGTGCCAGAAATCCTTTCGGAGGCGGCTATGCTGATTCCTGGGAACACCTCCTGGAAGGAGATGGTTATGAATGGAACATTGGTTTAACCATAGAGATTCCTCTGGGTAATCGCGCTGACCGGTCTCGTTATCAACAGTCAGAGCTTTATAAGCAACAGGCTATCATGGACCTTAAAAACCTGGAAGATAAAATCGATCTCGATATCAAAGTAGCCATAGAAAACATAAGAAGCAGCCGGGATCGAATTGAGGTAGCAGAAAGATTTGTCAGTTTAGCAGCAAAGACCCTTAGCCAGGAAGAGGAGCGAAAGAAAGCAGGCCTCTCTGATACTTTTAGGGTTTTGAATTTCCAGGAGGATCTTATGGATGCCAAAATAAGAAAAGTCCGTGCCTTGGTGGATTACCAAAAGGCCCTGGCCCAGCTTTATAAGTCAATGGGGACTAACCTGGAACGACACGAGATGTCTCTCAATATTCCTGAATGTTCAACTTCATTGCAATAACCTAACGGGAGATAAAAAGTGAAAAAGGAATACGTGGTGCTTTTTATAGTAATGCTTGTCCTTTTTTTAGGTTGCAAGAAAAAAGAAGAAGCCCAGCAAAAGAATGATGAAGCTATCCCCGTTACTGTGGGAAAAGTGAGTACTATGGATATTACCTATCCACTACAGCGGGTGGGAAGCCTGGAAGCAAAGGAGTCGGTTGTTTTAAAAGCAGAGTCTGAGGGAAGGGTTACGGAGATCTTCTTCGAAGAAGGAGATTGGGTGAATGCTGGTCACCTCCTGGTGAAAATTGATGATGCCAAAATAAAAACTACCATGAATCAACTTGAAGCCCGGATCCATCAGCTCGAAATCCAATTAGCCAATAGCGAGCGGACCCTAAGTAGAAAAGAACCCTTAGTAAAAGAAGATCTGGTTTCCAAACAGGATTTTGATGACTTAACATCGAAAATTGAAATTGAAAAAGCTACCATCAAAGAAATCAAGGCGCAACTTGCCCACAACCGGGAACTCCTCCAGGATACTGAGATCCGTGCTCCATTCCCGGGGGCCACTTCTGAACGGCAAATTTCAGTTGGGGACTTTCTAAGAATCGGCGACCCGATTGTGCGGCTGGTGCAGTTAAATCCATTGGAAGTTTCGTTTCGGGTTGATGAAAAGTATAAACCCTACCTTTATTTAAAACAGCCCGTGACCGTTACCGTAGCCGCCTATCCCGAGAAAAAGTTTCAGGGGGAAGTATATTTTATCTCTCCTGATGTTGATATTACTACCCGGACTTTTTTAGTGAAGAGCCGCATTGCCAATAATGAAAACCTTCTCAATCCCGGGATGTTTGCGGGAGTGACGATCATTACTGAAACGCATAAAGATGCACTGACTGTTCCCTGGGAGAGCGTAGTCCAGCTTGAGGAAGAAGTATATGTTTATGTAGTCAATACCGAGACCGCCAAGAAAATTCCAGTAAAACTCGGGCAGGTATCAGAACAGGTAGCAGAGGTTTTCGGTGATCTAAAGTCTGGACAGTCGGTCGTCAAAGAAGGCAAATTTGCACTTCGTGATGGTGCAAAGGTTAAAATTATTCCCGAGACTCCAACCTCTTCGTGAGAATTTTCCTCTTACAGTTTGATAGGACATTGTAGTTATGTTTTTACCCGAATTTTGCATTCGCCGGCCAGTTACCGCCACCGTGATGGTATTACTCCTGGTGGTTTTTGGTATCATCGGAATGGGCCGATTGGGAGTACTCCTTTTCCCGGATGTTGATTTTCCCGTTGTCGCCGTTACTACAATCTGGCCGAGTGCCCGGCCCGAGGAAGTAGATACTAACATTACCGATGAATTAGAGGACGCCCTGGGCGGAATTGAAGGCATTAAACATATTGCTTCCGACAGCTATCAAGGCATATCCCGTATTACTATAGAATTTGAGCTTTACAAAGATGTAGATGTTGGAGCGCAGGAGGTTCGCGATAAGATTTCCAGCATCCTTTATAAGCTTCCTGAAGATGCTGAGGTTCCGGTCATTGACAAAGTGGATATTAATGCTAACCCGGTGATCTGGATGTCGTTATTCGGTCAAAGACCGATCGAGGAAATTACTGATTATGCGGACAAGACCATAAAACCGCTTTTGCAAAAACTGGAGGGGGTTGGCAATGTTTACGTCTACGGACGGGAGCGGGAGGTAAAGATCTGGCTCAATCGCGACCGACTGGCCAGGTATAACATTGGCGTTGATGAGGTTATAAGGGTCATCAAAGCTCAGCATATCGAGGTTCCCGGTGGGAAGGTGGAATCATCTACCAAAGAGTTCGTGATCCGCACCCTCGGAGAATTTCACACTGAAGCCGCGTTTAATGACCTTATTGTTGCTTATCGTCAGGGCAATGCCATCCGTATCCGAGACCTGGGGTATGCAGAAGCAGGCCGGGAGGACTTTATCTCGGAGGTGAGATATTTTTCCCCGGGAAATAAAGTGTATAAAGCCGTAGGGGTTGGTGTTGCTCCGCGGTCCGGGGCCAATGAAGTGGAAATGTCGCGGTTGGTAAAAAAAGAAGTTACTACCATTCGCCAAATGCTTCCTCCCGGGATGTTTATCGAAATTTCCAGTGACGACACGATCTTTATTGAGACTTCCATTGAGGAGGTGAAATTTCAGCTCCTCATTGGGGGGATCATGGCAGCTCTGGTAGTTTTCCTCTTTCTTCAGAATGTCCGAACTACCATCTTCACCTCCATCGCTATCCCTACTTCTATTATCTCCACCTTTGCTGCCATTTATGCTTTTGGTTTTACCCTCAACAACCTCACCATGCTCGCGTTGGTGAGCGCGGTGGGGTTAGTCATTGATGACTCTATTATCATGGAAGAAAACATCTATCGCCACCGGTTTGAGCTTAAGAAACCGGCAATGCAGGCGGCGCTGGAGGGATCAAGGGAAATCGGATTTGCGGTACTTGCCTCTACCCTGACGCTGGCCGGAGTCTTCCTTCCGGTGGCATTTATGGGTGGCATTGTGGGCCGTTTCTTCAAAGAATTTGCCCTTACGATGGCCTTTGCCGTGGGATGCTCTATGTTTGTTGCCTTAACCATTGAGCCTATGCTTGCCTCCCGTTTTCTGAAACCAGGTGGAGAGCGGTGGCTGATTTTCCGAACCTTCGAGCATATAATGAATAAGGGGAGAGAAGTCTACCGACACTATATTGCGTTGCTTCTGAACCATCGTTACCTTGTTATCTTTCTCATGCTATTGGCCCTCTTAGGGGGAGGGTATTTTTTCAAAATGATCGGTAAGGAGTTAATCACCTCTGAGGATAGAAGCCAGTTTATGGTTAATATTGAGTGTCCATTGAGTTATTCCATCTATAAAACCGATAAGGCGATAACTCACGTGGAGAAGCTGTTACAGGAACCGCCGGAGGTAGAGAGTTATTTTGTGGTGAGTGGTTATTCGGTGACCGGAGTACCAGAGGCCAACAAAGGGCTCTTTTTCGTTAGCCTGGTTCCTAAAACCAAACGGGAAAAATCGCAGCAGCAGCTCATGGTAGAAGTGCGCCGGAAACTGAAGACGATCCCAGACCTGAGAGCATTAGTCTCAGAAGTTTCCCTCCTGGGTGGAGGCACCAGGGAAGAGGAAGTGCAGTTTGTCATCCAGGGACCCGGCCTTGAAGGACTGGACAACTATTCCCGGCAAATCATGGATCGAATGGAAAAGCTTCCTGGGTTTGTGGATATAGATCGTAACCTGGAACTGGAAAAACCCGAGGTGAGATTGCTCATTGACCGGGACAAAGCCGCCGACCTGGGGGTGGATGTAAGAACAATTGCCGATGCTGTGGGGGCGCTCATCGGCGGAATAGATGTGGTGGAATTTAAAAGCGGAGGCGAAAGCTATGATGTGCGCCTGCGTCTTTTGGAAGATGAACGGACACTTCCTACCGATGTTGACCGTATCTGGGTACATACCCAGAAGGGAGAAACCGTGGATCTCGCAAGCTTTGTTTCCATCCAGACCGGAGTTGGACCCAGCGTCATCAACCGCATGGACCGTCAACGGGCGGTGACCATTTTTGCTAATCTGGAAAATAAAACTCTGGGTGAGGCCCAGAAGGAAATTAATCAGATCCTCAAGGAAATCCTCCCCGAGGGCTACACCACAAAATATATGGGGAGAGGCGAAGCCTTTCGGGAGACTGGTTATTATATTATGTTTGCCTTTGTTTTGGCAACCATTCTCACCTATATGATCCTCTCCGCTCAGTTTGAGAGTTTCGTTTACCCTTTATCCATCATGATGGGACTTCCCCTTTCCTTTGTGGGTGCCTTCGGATTACTCTACTTTACAGGTAACACCCTCAACATCTTTTCAATGATAGCGTTAGTCCTGTTGGTTGGGCTACCTGCCAAGAACGGAATTCTTTTAGTGGATAGGGCCAATCAACTGCGAGCCCAAGGAACACCTTTAAAAGAAGCTTTAGTGGAAGCAGCCGGCACGCGGTTACGTCCTATCCTTATGACTGCGTGCTCAACCATGGCCGGAGTCATTCCCGTAGCCTTAGGGATCGGAGTGGGTTCTGAGAGCCGTCAGCCGATGGCCATCGCTATTGCTGGCGGCATGTTTTCCTCCACCCTGCTCACCTTGGTAGTAGTACCAATTATCTATAGCTATTTAGATGACTTCACCCGACTGCGTATCTTTTCTCGCATCAAGAGAAGAGTCTGGGTTGATGAGGATGAGGTTGCAAACTAATGGCCATCCCAACCCGGTAAACTCATCCAACGTAGCATTCTATTTTATTTAGGTTATGTTTTTACCCGAACTTTGTATTCGCCGGCCGGTTACCGCCACAGTGATGGTATTAATTCTGGTGGTCTTTGGTATGATCGGGCTGAGCCGTTTGGGAATAATGCTCTACCCTGATGTTGAGTATCCCATTGTTACGGTTTCCACGATCTGGCCAAGTGCTCGGCCCGAAGAAGTAGATACTAATATTACTGATGAACTGGAGGATGCTCTTGGTGGCATCGAAGGTGTTAAGCATATCACTTCAGAAAGTTATCAGGGAATTTCTCGGATTACCGTAGAATTCGAACTTTACAAGGACATAGATACAGGGGCAGAAGAGGTACGCGATAAGATTTCCACCAAGCTTCATAACCTACCGAAAGAAGCCGAAACACCCATTATTGATAAGTTGGATATTAATGCCCAGCCCGTAATCTGGTTGGCGCTGTTCGGTCAGCGACCAATCGAAGAACTCACTGATTTTGCTGATAAAAAAGTAAAACCGCTTTTACAGAAACTCAAAGGGGTAGGCAATGTCCGAATCAATGGGCGGGAGAGGGAAGTAAAGATTTGGCTCAACCGCGACCGGCTGGCTACGTATAATATTGGTGTGGATGAAGTTATCGGAGCAATCAGGGCCCAGCACCTTGAAGTGCCGGGAGGAAAGGTGGAGTCCCCGGTTAAAGAGTTCTTAGTTCGTACCCTGGGGGAATTTCCTACCGCGTCTGCTTTCGATAATCTTATTGTTGCCTGCCGTAAAGGAACACCGATCCGACTCAAAGACCTTGGGTATGCTGAGACCGGACGGGAAGATTTTGCCACTGAAACCCGTTTCTATGCTCAAGGGAATATCTTTAAAACTGCTGGAATCGGAGTTGCTCCCCGTTCGGGCGCGAATGAAGTCGAGATGTCCCGACTGGTAAAAAAGGAAATCGAGAATATCCGCACCATGCTTCCTCCGGGAATGAATATCGCGATCTCCGTTGATACCACCGTTTTTATCGAAGATTCTATTAATGAAGTAAAGTTTCAGCTCGTACTGGGCGGGATCATGGCGGCTCTGGTAATCCTCCTTTTTCTGCAAAATGTCCGGACGACCATCTTCAGCTCCCTCGCCATCCCCACCTCTATTATTGCCACCTTTGCTGCGATTTACGCCCTCGGTTTTACGCTCAATAATCTTACGATGTTGGCCCTGGTGACCGCAGTGGGACTGGTCATTGATGACTCGATCATCATGGAAGAGAATATCTACCGCCACCGGTTTGAGCTAAAGAAACCAGCAATGCGTTCGGCAATAGAGGGCTCAAGGGAGATAGGATTTGCAGTGATTGCCTCAACGCTTACGCTCGCTGGGGTCTTTCTACCAGTTGCTTTTATGAGAGGCATTGTGGGCCGTTTCTTTAATGAGTTCGCCCTTACTCTGGCCTTTGCGGTTGCATCCTCCATGTTTGTAGCCCTCACCTTAGAACCAATGCTTGCCTCCCGTTTTCTAAAACCCGGAGGGGAGAAATGGTGGGGTTTTCGAATGTTCGAATTCTTGATGCGCAATGGCACCGAGCGTTACCGCCACCTCCTGGCCTGGCTGCTCAACCGCCGCTACTTTGTCATTCTCATTGCTTTTCTCTCTTTATTTTTGGGTGGGTATTTTTTCAAAATGCTGGGGAAAGAATTTGTTACTTCCGAAGACCAAAGCCGGTTCTTGATCCGAATCGAAAACCCGCTTAGTTACTCAATCTACAAGACTGATGAAATTTTAAGGCGAGTTGAGAAAATAGTACAAGGTATTCCAGAAGTAAAACATTATTTTGCCCTCGGTGGTTATTCCGGGGGGGGAGTTGGAGAAGCAAACAAAGGATTACTATTTGTTACGCTGATCCCTAAAAATGAAAGAATGAGGCCCCAGTATGAAATAATGGCTGAAATTCGCCGAAAAATGAAGGGGATTCCCGACCTGAAGGGAGTAGTTTCAGAACCTTCACCTCTGGGGGGGAGATTTAGAGGTGAGTCAGTGCAGTTTGTCATTCAGGGTCCACGTCTTGAAGGCTTAGATAAATATTCCCGTAAGGTTATGGAGCGCATGGAAAAAATTCCGGGCTTTGTAGATGTGGATCGTAACCTGGAGTTAGAGAAACCTGAGGTAAGAATACGCATTGACCGAAACAAGGCTGCTGACCTGGGAGTAGATGTCCAGACAATTGCAGATACAGTAGGTGCGCTTATTGGGGGAAGAGATGTGGTGGAATTTAAAAGCGGTGGGGAAAGTTATGACGTCCGTTTACGCCTGATTAACCAGGAAAGGAGGTTACCCACTGATCTTAATCAGATTTGGGTGCGTACCAGGAAAGGGGAAACAATTGACCTGTCAAGCCTGGTTACCATCAAGACCGGAGTTGGACCCAGCATCGTCAACCGTCTGGACCGGCAGCGGACCGTAACCATTTATGCCAATTTAGAGGGAAAACCTCTGGGCGAGGCTCAAAAAGAAATTAATCGGATTCTCCATGAGGTTCTGCCTGAGGGGTATACTTCTAAATACATCGCGAGTTCCGAGATCTTTCGAGAAACCACTTACTATATTGCCTTTGCCTTTGTTCTGGCGATCATCCTCACCTATCTGGTGCTGGCGGCTCAGTTTGAGAGCTTCATTTACCCATTGTCGGTGATGATGGGGCTACCTCTTTCCTTTGTGGGTGCTTTCGGACTGCTTTACCTTGCTGGCAACACCTTCAATCTCTTTTCTATGGTCGCTATGGTGCTTTTAGTTGGTTTACCCACCAAAAACGGTATTCTCTTAGTAGATTTGACCAATCAGCTCCGAAGCAAAGGAATGTCTTTAAATGAGGCGCTGGTAAAAGCAGCCGGTACCCGGCTGCGTCCTATCCTTATGACTGCGTGCTCAACCATGGCCGGTGTTATTCCGGTGGCGTTGGGAATCGGAGTTGGTTCTGAAAGCCGTCAGCCCCTGGCCATAGCGATTGCCGGGGGAATGTTTTCGTCCACCCCGCTTACGCTGGTGGTAGTGCCAGTTATCTATAGTTATTTAGATGGCTTCACTCGGCTTCGTATTTTTTCTCGCATAAAGAAAAAACTCTGGGTTGAGGAGGGGATCTCAAACTAAGTATATCAAGTTAAATTGCAAAATCAGCAATTATCATTTTTAATTTAATTTGCTAATTGATAATTTTTCATTTTCCATTGCCAAACCATCTAAGGCAGATCCTACTGTAATTCGATGAGCTGAGTAATGATTGCTACTTGTTACACCTGCGATTGTAGTTCCTCTATGGACGTACTTGAATATCTGCACAGCATTAGAAAGATAATACAATGAATAATCTGGAAGCGGTAAAGAATTACACCCCACAAGAGCTTGCGAGTCTTGGCTAAAACATATTGGTGTTTTTGTTAGGGCTATTTTCCCTAATCCTACCCTCGTAACTACAATTAAGCTTCCTTCTGGAACAAGGTTTGTGGCCGAATTCTCTATGGCCTTTTTGGTGATTTGCTTTCTTGGTCTGATATCTTTTAATCCATAAATGTCGGCACTTGTTATCCAAGGGATATTCCCATCCCAATATTCAGCAACATTTGTTGAAGGTGTTCCCCCTCCAACAATATCATACAGCTCTCCGACCGTCGTCCACACCCAGCCTTTAGGAGGTTCAGGAAAGTAAGTCTCATCACTCACGCTGCCAGAGCACCTCATTTAATTCTTCTAAAATACTGTTCAGCTCCGACCCGAAGAGCGAATGAAGCTTCACCGGCCCCCCCTTTTCGTAAAAGGGGGCAAATTCAAAATCCGTCATTCCAATACTTAAGGATGTGGCGATATGGTCTTTGATCATCGTGAGCCACTGCACTTGCTCAGAGGTGAAATTTTTTCCCAGGAGCTTTTGCTGGGCAAGCCAGGTGTCAAAGCGGTTATTTACCATGTCCGGGAAGGGCTCAAGCACTTCAGTTTCCCCAACCGCAAAGCGGATTAGGGAGATGATGTTAGTTAAAAGTTTTTGCGGCCCGGCTTCTTTTACCTTTGCCTTTTCCAGTTTTTTTGTCCGGGTCAACCGCATCAAGCAAGCTTATTTATTAATCATTCCTCCGACAGGGTAATGGAAACCTGAATAGACCGGGCTCCTTTTCCGCCTTTAAGGGCAGCCACCATTCCCGTTATGGTATTAACGAACATCTCCTGGATAAAGGGTTTAAGGGGGATGTATTTGTCATCCATGACGAGCGAAACTGATGCTGGTTGCCGGACTTTTAAAAATTTGGTCTCGATGAGGTCAGTCAAACCCTTTACATCGTTAATATCAAAACAGGGAGCTTTAATATCAAAGGGTTGATTACTGGCTAAGGCAATGAGGTTCTCATCGTCGGTGCAGAGCAACTCCCGATGCATTTCCTTCCGAAAAACCTCTACCTTAAGTTTACTCTCCCTTTTATACCCCTCAGTAAAAATAATATCCACATCCTGAAAGTACTCGGTCACTAACAGATCCAGTGATTTTTCTTCCTCAATATCTTTGATGACTGCAACCTTGAAGGGTGACGCGATGGCTACGGTAGCCGCACCAGCTTGTTTATGGCGCCAGCTATCTTTACCTTCGTGGTCTACCTCGAACCCATGGGTATCGTGTTTAATCGTGCCCACTCGATATCCTCGTTTCCGAAACTCGGAAATCAATTTTTCCAGGAGGGTAGTTTTACCGCTATCTGACTTTCCTACAATGGAGATGATTGGGGGCATGGTTCCTCCTTGTTAAAGATCCCTACAGAGATGAAATTCCGTGAAGCAATTCAGGGAGTATACTCTTGATTCCATCAATAGCAAACTGGACCGCGATAACCGAATTGACTCAAATAAAATGTTACCCAAGGAGTGATTAAAAAGGATCGTTGACTCATAATTCGATGTTACCGAACATCGACTTCCAAAAGGAGGGATAATCATGAGTCCACGGTCCAAAAGAGAGTATCGGGAG
>JAZDOO010000160.1:0-14843 GCA_043798555.1 Pseudomonadota bacterium
GAGGTTTTGATGGGTTTAGATGTGACGGTAAAAATTGGGGGTGAGGCTGGACAGGGGATACAGACCGTGGGAAATCTTCTCGCTATGGCGTGCCATAAAGCTGGCCTCTATATCATGGCTATTAATGATTTTGAGTCGAGAATCCGGGGAGGGCATAATTTTTTCCAAATTCGAATCAGCGACCGCCCGGTGCGAGGACCCAATGATCGGGTTAACCTTTTGGTAGGCTTAGATGAGAAGACCTTGGAGCTTCATCGCCGCGAAGTTGTCCCGGATGGGCTGGTTATTATGGACGCTGACGTTTCCGGGGCAAAGGAAGGTATCTTGTCCATCCCCATTACCAATCTTGCCAGAAAAGCAGGTGGCGAGATCACTGCGAATACCGTTGCTGCTGGGGTTTGTCTCTCCCTTTTGGGGGCGCCAATAGAGTTTTTTCAAAACATTATAGCCAAGCAATTTACTGGAAAAAGCCAGAAAGTCATTGATGAAAATCTTGAGGCAGCGCGCTTAGGATACGAAGCAGTTGACCAGGTAAATTTCGCCTCTGTATTTGAATGGAACATGCAAGATGCTCAGGGAGTCCTCTTGTCTGGTGATCAGGCATTCGCCTTAGGAGCGCTTGCCGGGGATTGTCGTTTCGTAGCATTCTATCCAATGTCTCCGTCAACGGGGATCAGTATGTATTTAACCTCATTGACTGACCGCTTTCCCCTCGTAGTCGAACAAGTAGAAGACGAAATAGCAGCGGTAAATATGGTCATCGGTGCTTCATTTGCCGGTGTGCGGGCGATGACTACCACTTCCGGTGGGGGATTTTGCCTGATGACTGAGGGGCTTGGTCTTGCGGGTATCACTGAGACACCAATGGTAATCATCAATGCTCAGCGGCCAGGGCCTGCAACTGGCCTGCCGACCCGTACCGGTCAGGGAGACCTTCACTTCGTGATCCGCGCCTCTCAGGATGAATTTCCCCGCTTTGTTTTTGCTCCGGGAACCCCGGAAGATGCTTTTGAAACAACGAGGAGAGCATTCCATTTGAGTGAAAAGTATCAGGTGCCCGCTATTATCCTGGCTGATCAGTATCTTATTGATTCTCTCTATGTAACTGATGGTTCATTTAAAGTACCTGATCTGGTTGAACGTTTTGTGTTAGAAGAACACAATCGAGAGGAAGCCGCTTATTATAAAAGGTATGCGTTAACTTCTTCCGGGGTTTCGCCGAGGGCACTTCCTTGCCGCGGGAAGGCTCTGGTGGTTGCTAACGGCAACGAGCATCATGAGGATGGAGACATAAGCGAAACGATTGAAGACCGGAATAATATGGTTGATAAGCGGAACGCCAAGCTGCCACAGATGATAGCCGACGTGAGACCTCCCCAGGTTTACTATGGAAAATCGAAAACCTTACTGGTTGGGTGGGGGTCAACCTTTGGGATACTTAATGAAGTGGTGGAGTTACTGAGAAAAGACGGGGTTGAGATTGGTCATGTTCACTTTACCGACGTATGGCCCTTTCCCTGCGAAGTTGCCCAGGCCGCATTAAAAAGCGCTGAACAATTTATAACCGTCGAAAATAACAGTACGGGTCAGTTAGCTCAGCTTATTCGGCAAGAAACCGGTCTTGGTGCAGCGGCAAAAGTTTTAAAATATGATGGGCGGCCATTTTACCTTAATGAACTATATGACGAAGTTAGAATGAGAGTGAGGTAGTACGATGGTTACGTTAGAAGATTTTGAAATGAAAAATGAAACTAAGTGGTGCCCGGGATGCGGTAATTTTGGGATTTTAAGAGCCATGAAAAAGGCTTTGGTGGAGTTAGACATACCGCCGGAAAACATCCTGATTGTTTCAGGTATTGGTCAGGCAGCCAAAACGCTTCATTATCTAAAATGTAATGCTTTCCATGGATTGCATGGCCGGGCTTTGCCTTTAGCCACTGGAGCGAAAATTGCTAACCATGATTTAAAAATTCTGGTAAACATGGGGGATGGAGATTGTTACGGGGAGGGAGGTAACCACTTTCTTCATGCAATCCGGCGTAACATTGATCTCACCTTGCTGGTTCATGATAACCGGGTTTTTGGCTTGACCAAAGGTCAGGCTTCTCCAACCGCTGAACGGGGTATGATAACCAAGGCACAGCCTTACGGGGTGATTGCCGAACCTTTTAAGCCGTTAACCGTAGCGTTAGTCCTTAGTGCTGGTTTTGTAGCCCGAGGGTTCTCAGGCGAGATTGAACACTTAAGTTACCTCATTAAAGAAGGGATGTTACATAAAGGATTTAGTTTAATTGATATCTTTCAACCTTGTGTAAGTTTTAACCAGATAAACACGCATAAGTGGTATGCCGAGAGAGTTTATAAGTTGGAAGATGCGGGGTACTTTCCCACCGACTTCGAGAAGGCACTGGCTAAAGCTCAAGAATGGGGAGACCGGCTGCCAATTGGAATATTTTATAAAAAAGAAAAGCCATCCTTTACTGACCAGGTACCTTCTCTTAAAGAGGGCTCACTTTTAGATCGGCACTATGATCCCAAAAGACTCAAAAGTATTTTATCTCAGCTAACATAAAAATAATTCCCCGGAGGTTAAGGTGGCTAAATGACACAATACCGAATTGAAGTAGATTCTCTGGGAGAGGTGAAAGTTCCCGTATCTGCCTATTACGGCGCCCAAACTCAGCGGGCTTTGGAAAATTTTCCCATAAGCGGCAGGCGCATGCCCCGGGAGTTTATTCGGGCCCTTGGTATTATTAAATATGCAGCCGCTCATGCCAACCTGAAACTCGGACTCTTAGACTCAAAGACCGGAAAGGCTATTGCGCAGGCAGCAACCGAGATAACCGAAGGGAAGTTCGATCGTGATTTCGTGGTGGACGTTTATCAAACTGGTTCTGGAACATCCACCAACATGAATGCCAACGAAGTTATTGCTCATAGAGCGAATGAACTTCTCGATGAAAAGCTTGGAAGTAAGGCACCAGTTCATCCCAATGACCATGTAAACAAGAGCCAATCGAGTAATGATGTTATTCCAAGTGCTATTCACATCTCCGCACTGGAAAGTATTGAGAAAAATCTTATCCCCGCCCTGGAACATCTGCAAAAGGCTCTTGCAGAGAAGGCAAAGGAATTTGAAACCATATTAAAGATCGGACGGACGCATTTGCAAGATGCCCTACCAATTCGCTTGGGACAGGAGTTTAGTGGCTATGCCACCCAAATTGAGTATAGTATTGAACGAATGAAGGGGCTTCGGCGTCATCTTAGAGAATTAGCTCTCGGGGGGACTGCAGTAGGAACCGGACTTAATGCACCAAAGGGTTTTGCTGCCTTAGCAATTAACATCATCTCTAAATTTACCGGCATTTCCTTTGTTAAGGCAAGGAATTTCTTCGAGGCGCTTGGGGCTCGGGATGCAGTAGTAGAAACGAGCGGTCAACTCAAGACAGTGGCGGTGAGTCTAATGAAGATTGTTAATGATTTGCGGTGGTTGAGTTCTGGCCCGCGGTGCGGTATCGGGGAAATAATGCTCCCCGCACTTCAGCCGGGAAGCTCGATCATGCCTGGTAAGGTGAATCCGGTGATTCCTGAGAGTGTAATGATGTTGTGCGCTACGGTTATGGGTAATGATGTTGCTATTACTCTCGGAGGTCAGCATGGTAACTTCGAACTCAATACCATGATGCCGATGATGGCGAACCACCTTTTAGAATCGGTCCGTTTATTAACCAATGGTACACGCGTCCTGGGAGATCGTTGTGTCAGTGGAATTGAAGTTAATAAGGAACGGGCAGAATCCCTGATTGAAGAGAGCTTAGCGTTATGTACTGCCCTGGCTCCTATTATCGGATATGATGCTGCTGCCAAAATTGCTCAGGAAGCTTTTTTAACCGGCAAAACCGTCCGTCAAGTGGCTATTGAGCACGAAGTCTTGCCCCAGAGGCAGCTCAACCGAATTTTAAATCCTATGAATATGACAAAACCGGGGATACAAAAAAACAACCCTATGCGGTAAGACATTAATAAAGCACGTGGACACAATTTCTATTCAAAAGTATCATATTCCCTCCCGGCTCAAGCTTTTTTTAGCCCTTTCCCGAACTCACCATGGATTATTAGACCTGGCTACCCCTGGCCTCGGGGCATTACTTTGGCTGGGAAAACTTCCTTCTCCTGAAATTATTGCTTTGGGATTGCTCACTGCGTTTGCCGGATATACAGCGGTGTATGCCCTAAACGATCTGGTAGATTATCGGTCTGATCAAGTTAAAATTCAACAAAGTGGGTTATGGACTGTTCCCAAAGGTTTGGATGGGGTATATGTCCGGCACCCCATGGCCCATGGGTTACTGAGTCTTAAAGAAGGTCTGGTATGGACCGGGGCATGGGGACTACTGGCATTGGCTGGAGCTTATCTGCTCAATCCTGTATGCGCTCTGATTTTTCTTGTCAGTTGTTTTTTAGAGGCCACCTACTGTCTTCTTTTGCGGGTCACCCACTTCCGCACGATTATTAGCGGAGTGGTTAAAACTTCGGGTGGAATCGCTGCAGTATTTGCCGTTGACCCGAATCCACCCCCCCTATTTTTGGCACTCTTTTTTTTCTGTATTTTTTTCTGGGAAATAGGAGGACAAAATGTGCCCAGTGACTGGGTGGACCGGGAAGAAGACCGGCAACTGCAGTCAAAAACCCTTCCCGTTCAATTAGGACCTCAAAACGCAAGTATAATTGTTTTAGGATCCCTGGTAATCAGTGTAGTGCTAAGCTTTGTTCTCTTTTGGTTTACTCAGGCGAAACCCAATTACTTGTATCCTGTGGCTGTTCTGATAGGAGGCGTTTATATATTACTCATCCCTGCCTATCTGCTTTATAAAACCGAAACGCTTGAGGAAGCATCGAACCTTTTCAGTAGGGCAAGCTATTATCCGATGGTTCTCCTTGGAATTGTTGTTTTAAGTTTAGCAATATAGGAGTTCCTTTAGTGGAGGTAACTGTTCGTGAAAGAGTTTACATTGGAAGAACTTTCCCGATGTAATGGAATGAACGGGAAGCCCGTCTACGTTGCTCATCAGGGCAGGATTTTTGATATCAGTGAGAGCACGTTGTGGAAAGGCGGGATTCATATGAAACGCCACCAGGCCGGAAAAGACCTCACCGCTGATATTCAGGCAGCGCCTCATACTCCTGAAAATCTGGAGAGGTTTCCTCAGGTGGGAATTGTAAAGAAAGAGCCAGTTTTGGAAAGGGCGATGCCAAAGATTTTATCCAGGGTGGTTGATCACTTCCCCATCCTAAGACGCCATCCGCATCCTATGGTGGTACACTTTCCGATTGCCTTCATGTTTTCTGCCACAATATTCAATGTTCTCTATCTCCTCACCGGAATTACGTCTTTCGAAATTACCGCCCTACACTGCCTGGGAGGTGGGATTTTATTTACCCCGGTTGCCATGATTACCGGTTGGTTTACCTGGTGGCTTAATTATATGGCAAAACCAATGCTTCCTGTGACCATGAAAACATGGTTTTCGGTGATTTTGTTACTCTTCCAGTTGATTGCTTTCATTTGGAGGATTTTAGTTCCGGAGGTGGTAACTTTCCGGCACAGTGCGAGCCTCATTTATTTTTTGCTTACCCTCTCTTTTATCCCTCTGGTGACGGTTATTGGCTGGTTCGGGGCTACATTGACCTTTCCGGTAGAAAGGAAATGATGGTTAGCTTTCTTTAATTGAGACTCCCAATATCCCCAGTTTTTTAAATTCCAAAGCATTTTTGAGTGGGAGATTTACTTCCTTGAGGGCAGCTTTCAGGTCATTTCCGAAAAAACGATCATGCCGGGGATGGAGGAGTATGTGTTTGGTAATAACATTCTGATAAAGAGACGGGTATAGTTCCTCAAAGAAAAACAGGCCCCCGGTTTTAAGAACCCGGGCGATTTCTGCAAGGCCACTGCGCCAATCTAACACATGGTGCAAAACACCGAAAACAAAAACCGCATCCATGGCGTTATCCCGATAGGGGAGGCGCAGGACATCCCCAACATAAAGAATTATTTTTCCTCTTTGCTCGAGGGAAAGAAAATTTCTTGCTTTTCGGATCATCTCCCAGTCAAGATCTGAGGCATGGAGCAATGCTGGTTGAAATTTTTTGAGAATAAGTCCTGCTCCCGCACCCCTTCCGCATCCCACCTCAAGCACTCTTGCTCCTGAAGGCAAAGTCACCATACCTTTGAGCAAACGAATTTCGATCCGTTGCTGGAGCACCCGGAAAGGATTATTGACTGCCCACCGCTCAGCCCAGTTCAGCTTCATGTGACCTCATAGTTCCAATTGAAATCCCGCCTCGTGAAAAAGAGGAAGGAGGTAATTTCGGCCCTCCCTCCCTGCTTCTTCCGGGGTGTCAACGTAAAGATATTATCGGTAATGGATATTTTGTCAAATTTATTTCGCTTGACATATTAGCAAATATCATGGTAGGAAAAATTCCTTTGAAAAAGAGATGAGATATTTTGGAACGGTTGAGCAAGCAAGGGTATTGTTAAAGACAAAGCTCTTGACAAAAGAGAATAATTTATTATAAAATGAGTGAATACTCATTCAATTTTATATCTCGTACCCTTACATTTTTTCGGCAGGTTAACTTTTTTCGGATTTTTCCGTAACGATGCAATTACGCTACCCCCGAATTGTTATTAGTGCCCTTCGGGGTGGGGTGGGAAAGACTGTTGTAAGTTTAGGGATTATTAAAGGTTGGCAAAACAAAGGGCTTACGATTGCCTCTTTTAAAAAGGGCCCTGATTTTATTGATGCCTCCTGGTTGAAAGAGGGTTCCGGACGTCCCTGCTACAACCTTGATACATTTCTAATCGATAAGCAGTCAGTTTTTAACTCTTTTATCCAACGTGCTCAGGGAGCTGATGGCTCGGTAGTGGAGGGGAACCGGGGTCTTTATGACGGAATGGACCAGCAGGGAAGTCATAGTACCGCAGTCCTTGCAAAGCTCCTCAAAATACCGATAGTACTGGTGGTGGATTGCGCCAAGACAACCCGAACCGCGGCAGCATTGGTTCTCGGTTGCCAAAAGATGGATAGAGGGCTTAATATCAACGGCGTAGTTTTGAATCAAATAGCAGGAAAACGTCACGCAAGTATAATCCGTTCGTCCATTGAACAAAAGTGTAAAATTCCGGTCTTGGGGGAAATCCCCAGATTAAAAGAGTTTCCCTTCAAGGAAAGACATATGGGGTTAACCCCTCCCCAGGAGATACAAAGGACTGAAGACTACTTTAATTTTTGTGAAGCATTGGGGAAGAACTATCTGGATCTTGAGAGGTTATGGCAGGTAGCATTAGGAGCACCTGACCTAACTCCACCGGAACGTATGGGGAAAAGCAAAAAAAAAGGGCTTTTACCATCAGTACGGATAGGAGTGATCAGGGATTCAGCCTTTCAGTTCTATTATCCGGAAAATCTGGAAGCGCTTGAGAATCACGGTGGACAGATCGTGGAAATAAGTGCGCTTAAGGATAAGGAACTCCCTCCGGTTGATGCGCTTTATATTGGTGGTGGTTTTCCGGAAACTCATTTAGAGATGTTAGCGGATAATGCCAGTTTCCGGCGTTCACTATACCAGGCTATCGAGGATGGGTTGCCGGTTTATGCAGAATGTGGTGGAGCAATGTATTTGGGGGAAAGTGTGCTCATCAAGAATAAAACCTTCCCGATGGTGGGGGTTTTTCCGGTGGTCTTCACCTTAGATGAAAAACCCTGTGGACATGGATATACAATTCTTAAATCTGATGTGGTCAGTCCATATTATAAGAAAGGAACTACATTAAAAGGGCATGAGTTTCACTATTCGAGAATTGAAGCCTGGAAGAGTGACCAAGTTTGTTTCACGTTTACGGTGAAGCGGGGATTTGGATTTGATGGAAGGAGAGACGGCCTTTGTTATAAGAATGTGCTTTCCACGTACACGCACATCCATGCCCTGGGGGAAAAAAGGTGGGCGAATGCTATGGTAAGGCAGGCTGAGCTTTTTAAAGAGAAAGGCTTGATACCTAACGTTTCAAAATGATTTGTTTAATAGGTATACATTGCGAAAAGCCGCTCGATCAATAAGTAGCGGCGAAAATGATTAGTTGCCAAACTTAAACATACAGGAGGTAAAAAAATGGCAAAGATAAACTTGGGCGGAAAAGAAGTAGAAGTTGATGAGGATGGTTTTATTCAAGAACCTGAACTTTGGGATGAAAATGTTGCCAAAGATTTGGCTAAGACCGAGGGTGTTGAAGCAATGGGCGATGATCACTGGAAGCTGGTAAACTACATCCGTGAATATTATCAAAAATTTGGGATTGCACCCATGGTAAGAAAGCTCTGCAAGGAACTCGACTTCAAATTAAAGTATATTTACGAGCTCTTCCCTTCAGGACCGGCCAAAGGTGCCTGTAAAGTTGCGGGGCTTCCAAAGCCTACTGGATGCGTTTAATCTCTCGGGCGACCCAGAAATCTATTGACTTCTGGGTCGCACTCAATCTTAATTATTTTGCTACTATTTGTGTAAGAAAGGAGAATCAAAATGTATGAAGTTACGGTAGATCACGATAAGTGTGATGGAGATGGTGCCTGTGTTGACATTTGTCCCACCAATGTTTTTGTTTTAAAAGATGGTAAATCCTATCCAGATAATATTGACGATTGCGTGGGTTGTGAGAGTTGCGTAGAAGAGTGTGCCAAGGATGCTATTACCGTTACAGAATCGTAATATTTTAAAAGCAATACAAAAACGCCAGAGGGACGAACCTCTTTTAATAACTAAGTTGTAATTTTTCAATCATGGCAAAATCTCCTAACCGAGGAAAAGACTCAAAGATTACCTATCTCCCCGCTCCCCCTAAATATTTCCCTTCTGAGTCGGACCCTTTAGAACCCCCAAAAAATATTTCTCTACCAGAAAAGCAAAAGGGAAAAGTATTTTTGGTGGGAGCCGGCCCAGGTGATATAGGCCTGGTAACACTTAGGGCAAAAGAATGTATCGCCAGGGCCGACATGATTGTGCATGACTCTTTGGTCAACCCGCTTATTCTTGGCTGGGCGAGTGAGGACGCCGAGATAGTTAATATGGGGAAGAAAGGTTGGGGGGAACATGTTGCTCAAGAAAAAATTACTACTTTTTTAATAGAGAACGCCCTCAAGGGAAAGACTATTGTCCGGCTTAAGGGAGGCGACCCTTTCATTTTTGGCCGGGGAGGGGAAGAGGCTCAAAAATTAACCGAAAGGGATATCCCATTTGAAGTAGTCCCGGGGATCACATCGGCGGTTGCAGTTTCGGCTTATAGTGGTATTCCGTTGACTCATCGCGACTTTGTATCCCAGGCTACATTTCTTACCGGGCATCCAGATTCCCGCATTCAATGGGACACCATTGGACCTGATGCAGGAACCTTGGTGATTTATATGGGACTCTCCAGCCTTTCCCGCATTACTGAAATGCTGATCAAAGGGGGGTGGTCGTCTGATACCCCGGTAGCATTGATTAGCAGGGGGACTTTTGGAGACCAGAAAGTTCTGACTGCTCCCCTCAATCGCATCGCTGAGGAATCCCAAAAAAAGAACTTTAAAACCCCTGCCTTGGTTATTATCGGGCAGGTTGTTACCCTTAGGGAAAAGATAAAATGGTTTGAGAAAAAGCCTCTTTTTGGTCGCCATATCCTGATTACTGGATCTAAACAACAGGCATTTCACCTGGCGAGGAACCTGGAGGAGCTGGGAGCACTGGCAATCATGCTTCCCACGATTAACATAACCTCTCCTGACTCATGGGATAATCTGGACCGAGCTCTTGACAACCTTCAACAGTATCAGTATGTCATTTTTCCCAGTATCAATAGCGTTAAGTTTTTCTTTCATCGGTTTTCCGAAAGGGGCAAAGACATACGGGACCTGTATAATGTAAAGTTAGGCGCAATCGGAGAGAATACGATTACCGAATTATCCAACCGAATTTTGAAGGTTGATCTTCCCTCTCCTCATGCCGGGCTGGAAGAGTTGTTTGAGATGATCCGGGCAATCGGATTGCAGGGAAGGAAGGTTTTAATACCAGGTCATAAAGGGTCGAGGGGACAGCTCGCCGATTTTCTCTCCGCAATGGGTAATGAAGTAATTACCGTGGACACCTACCGAATTATTGATGAGGAAATCAATGCCCAGGAACTCCGAAAAGCGTTAGTCTCTCCTGGTATCCATCTGGTGATATTTACTTCCCCTACGTCAGTGCGCAATTTTTACTCGGTCACCCGGGGCGAGCCTTGGGAAAAAATAGTAAAAAGCCTAAAAGTAGCTACGGTGGGCCCTCTTACTGCAAAGGAAGCGATTGTTTCCGGTCTCAATCCAACCATTATGCCTTCTCATTTTACTACATCCAGTCTTATTGATGAGATTGTGAAAAAAGTAGGCCAGGAAGAAAGTTCTTTCAGAGAAGTTGCGTTTTCCCTCGATCGAGCCAACCTTATTTAAGTATATAGTTTATTACAATTTCCTCAACAACACTCATGAACGAACCTTACCCTATCAGTTTAATCCTGAAAGATCGACGGGTGGCAGTGATTGGGGGGGGTGAAGTCGCTGAACGCAAGATAATGAGTCTGCTCGATACCGGAGCCAAAATTACGGTGATTGCTCCGGAAGTTACTAATACCATCAAGTCATTAGCAGAAGAAAAACGGTTGTGTCTTAAACAAAGGGATTTTGCTGAAAGTGATGGGGAAGGAAGTTTTCTTGTTTTTGTTGCGACAAATTCGAATAAACTGAACCGAAAGGTATCCCGGATGGCGCGGGGAAAAGGATTTTGGGTAAATTGTGTGGATGTCCCTGAGGAATGTGACTTTTATGTTCCTTCTTTTTTCCGCCGGGGAAGTCTTACTTTGGCTGTATCTACTGCTGGCAAAATACCTGCCCTGGCCAAAAAAGTTAACCGGGAACTCCAGCGTGCTTTTGGAGAAGTATTTGCTGAATATGTGGATTTACTTGCCAAGGTACGAGAAAATATAATAAAAGAGAGGTCATTCGATTCTCAAAAGAAAAAAGAACTTCTGGAAGCATTGATGGGTAGCCGTTTACTCGACTTACTCAAGGAAGGGAAAAGGCAAGAAGCATTGACGGTGATTAGGGACTTTCTAAAAGAGAACTTCATAAAAGAGTTAAAGGTGTAGGTCTAAGAATGAGGGGATCTTGATGATCAGGCATCCGGAAAAGAGGCACCGCAGGGTAACTGAGCAACTACGCTTGTTATGGTTACCATGGGTGTTTTTATGTAGTATACTGCTTCCTTCAACTATTTTTGCAGAAGGTTTCACAGTCTTAACCACCATTTTTCCTTTCAAGGAGTTTGCTCAGGCAGTGGGCGGTGAACGGGTAAAGGTTACTCTGCTCCTTCCACCCGGGGCGGAACCTCATACGTGGGAGCCAAAGCCCAGCGATATGGTGAAGATTTCCCGGGCCGGTGTGTTTCTTTATGTAGGCGCTGAGATGGAGCCCTGGGTTCCTGGTATCTTGAGGAGTATAAATAATGCTACATTAACGATTATCGAAGCCAGCCAGGGGTTCCCCCTCATTGCAACCGGAAGCGTTGAACATAATCATGATGAAGCTGAGAGTAAAAAAATGGCCCATAAAAGCTTTGATCCTCACGTTTGGCTCAATTTCGAGTATGATCAGAAAATTGTGGATAAAATTGTAACGGTATTAACGAAAAAAGACCCCGGAGGGGCGGAATATTATTTGAGGAATGGAGAATCATATAAAGAAAAATTAAAAACCCTGGATCTCGCGTATACGAGTGCGCTCAAAAACTGTGCAGGCAAAGAATTTATTTTGGGAAGTCATGCGGCCTTTGCTTATCTGGCGCAACGGTACGGCTTGAAACAAATTTCTCTCTATGGGGTAAGTCCAAATGCTGAACCCACTCCTAAGAAAATGGCAGAAGTGGTAAGAATGGCCAAGCAATATCGAGTACGGGCTATTTATTATGAAGAACTGGTGAGTGACAAACTGGCGAAGGCAATCGCCAACGAAGTGGGGGCTAAGACCTTGATACTTAATCCAGGTCATAACCTGAAGAAGAATCAGATCGAGGAAGGAATAACCTTTTTGTCCCTCATGGAGAAAAACCTGGAGAACTTAACATATGGACTCGGATGCCAGTAAGAATTCGGTGTTAGTATCCATAGAAAATGTTTTTTTTAATTTTGGCACCACAACCGTTCTTGACGATGTGACATTTTCTATTAGCGCGGGAGATTTCCTCGCGATTATTGGCCCTAATGGATCTGGGAAGACTACCTTGCTTAAAATAATTTTGGGGATACTTCATCCCCGTAGAGGGCGCATACTTCTTTTCCATGAGGATACTGAATGTTTTACACAATGGGAAAAAATTGGATATATCCCCCAGAAGGCTACGAATATAGACCCTTTTTTCCCGGTATCAGTGCGAGAGGCAGTGGCCATGGGACTGTTGTCAATAAAAAAGTTTCCGCGTTTTATCCACCAAAGAGATGAAGGTGCTATTGATTGGGCTCTTGAACAGGTTGATTTAAAGGGTTTCAAGGATCGCCGTATTGGTGAACTCTCTGGTGGTCAGCAGCAGCGCGTTTTTATCGCCCGTGCGATTGTCAATCATCCGCTTGTCCTTTTTTTAGATGAACCTACTACTGGAGTGGATGCAGAAACCCAGGATCGTTTTTATGATATGCTTGCCGTACTTAACAATGCTTATAACATTACCATTGTGATGATTACTCATGATTTAGGGATTATCGCTAAACATTTCAACAAGGTTGCCTGTTTAAACCAAAAACTGGTCTTCCACGGGAATCATGGTGATTTTTGTAATTCCGCTTTAGTGCGAGAGTTGCTTCGAGGCGAATACCACTTAGTGTGCCATCGCCATTAGGATTGATATGGAAAACATCCTTGCATACGGATTCATGCAGCGAGCTTTGCTGGCAGGAATATTTATTGCGGTAGCCTGTGCTATCCTGGGAGTTTTTTTGCTTCTCAGAAGAGATGCAATGCTCGGCCATGGAATGGCTCATGTCACGTTTGGAGGAGTCGCTTTGGGGCTGTTTCTTGATGTTAAACCTCTGTTTGTTGCTCTGATTGTGGCGGTGTTGTGTTCTTTGGTAATCCTTAAATTGAAAGAAAAGGCCGGAATTTATGAAGATACTGCAATTGGAATTTTCAGTAGTGCGGCTATGGCCATGGGGATTATTCTGGCCACTATTTCCGGGAAGTTCAATGTAGATCTGTTTAGCTACCTGTTTGGAAATATCCTCGCTATCGAAACAGTTGAAGTGGGTATTGCAGTTGGCTTAGCGTTAGCAGTTAGTGCTATTATCATGCTCTTTTACCAGGAATTGCTTTATCAAACATTCGATACGGAATCAGCGCGAACTTCTGGAATTAAGGGTGGTCTTTTGGATGGGATCTTAGCCTTACTTACCTCGGTAACGGTTGTTATTGGTATGAAGGTGGTGGGGATTCTTTTGGTAGCTGCACTATTGGTCATCCCTTCTGCTGCAGGACTGCAGATAGCGAATAACTTCAAGCAGGCAATGGTGATTTCTTCTTCGGTTTCTATAACTTCTGTGGTGGCAGGGCTTTTGATGGCATATTATTGGGATCTGCCCGCCTCGGGAACGATCGTAATCTTATCTTTTCTGATCTTCTTACTATTTGGGGGTGCAAGAATAATAAAAAGGCATCCCTCAACAAAATAGGGGGTTCTTTTTTGCCAATATAAATGAGTAGCTTACCCCGAATGAGAAGGTTATTTATATTTACCCGGGGGATGCCAGATAGGCCAATCAAGGATACCCTGGAGGTCAAAAAGTTCTGCAATGGTGCCGATAATGAGCAATACCACCCAAATGATCATGAGAACTAATACTACTGCAGAAGAATAATTTTTATAAAAATCCTGTCCCGCTTTGAACACGACTTGACCTTGATGGTTCTGGTACCTAATCCTCACAAAAAAAGCCGACTTGACCATAAGAAGCCGGCTTTTTCCCCCTAATGATAAAAAGATATCGGATCTTAACGAATAATGGTTACTGAGCAATGAGCATGCCGGATAACGTCATCAGCCACACTTCCTAAGAGCATTCGTTTCAGCCCCCTGAGTCCACGGCTCCCCATAAAAATGGAAGTGTATTGATCTTCTTCGGCGATGCGGACAATTTCAGCCGCGACCGGCCCAACGGCAATTCTTGTATTACAATTGACTCCATGATCAACCAGATTCTTTTTAGCTTTTTCAAGTACCTCCTCAGCATTCTTTATTCGTTCCCGGTATATGGGCGTATCGGGTATTGTCCGGTAACTAACAACATCTTCCAGTACCGTAAGAAGCGTTATATCAACGTTAGCCAATTTAGAATACTGGCCTACCCGCTTAACTGCCATATAGCTTACATCAGATCCATCAATGGGAACGAGCACTTTCAATTTTGTTGTTTTTGGTTTATCCTTTTTTTCTTCTTCCGTCATTGCATCCTCCTCTTTCATGAAAAAATGCTATAATGTTAATGAAGTAAGCTTCGACAAATAAAAAATTATAACCGTACGCCAAGATAGTACTGATTGTCACTATACAAATCAAATAGGATTGAGTCAACAAAAAATAGATAAGGGTAATAACATACGTTGGTTACTTTCACAGAAAAAAAAGGAGAAGTACTCTCTACGGGTATGAAAAACGAAGTGAGAGTTATTATTTTTTATTTGCCTGGACACAATAAAGACGTTATTATATAAAATTGTGGAGGGATGGCCGAG
>JAZDOO010000184.1:0-6334 GCA_043798555.1 Pseudomonadota bacterium
AGTTGATGAAATGTTACTGCTTTAATGCATGTTTTTATCGGATGTCTTCCCTCCTCGTATTCTTCCCCCCAAACGGTAGCTACAAGGTGATCGTTATTCAGTTGTTCGACAGCAAAGCGCTTAAATAATAAGCCTTTCGTATCGAATAAGTAAAGGAATTCATTGAGCCAGGTTACGAGTAATTCCTCAAGTCCAGGTGCTTGAAGGAAAAAGTTTCGCGACAAAACCTCATTGATTGTTTCTGGTTCCGTTAGAATAGAAAAAAACCCTTCGGCTGCGTTCTGGAAAAGTTCAGGAAGACTCTTTCCGTAAACCACCACTCCGGTATCGCCGGTATGGTCAATAACATGAAACTTCTTCATCCCAATGATTCTTGACTAATTGCAATTTTTCGCTGAAGAAAGTACCCGGAACCATCTTGGTTGATTTTATAGCGACTGAATTTTATTCCAGTTATTCCCTCCCGGTCTTCGGCTATTTCTACTTCAGCTTCCTGGGCAAAAAAATCTATCTTTCTCACAATACCAAGGGAAAAACATTCTCCCTTCATATTATAACAGCCCACTAAAATATCCACAAATTCACCTAACGTATAAGTAAATACCAGATCTTTTTTAACATAATCCCAAAGGTATTTTTGTTCTAAACTTGTTATGGGATCAATGGTTACAATATGGAATTCGTCATCAAAAGACCCTGCCCATAACACCACTTTATCAAGCCTTTGTGAAAGAACATTTAGTTCTTTTTCGGAAACCTGAACTCCCGACAAAAGGTCAAAGTCCACAAGGCAGAGGTTTTTCAGATCAAGCTTTTTTATCCTGCGGTTGGAAAAGTATGAAATGAGGGCCCTTTCGCGGTATTCCTTTCTTTTGGCTGGTGATTTAGTGCTCACCTGATGAGAAGGACACAGAACAAGGATTTGAGGCTGCGAAGTACTTCGAAATCTTTTGATTATAGGCATACATTCTGATTGACGCTGTAAAAAGATAAGGAGGTCTGGTTCAATGAGCTCAATCTTATACCCTTTTAGTGTCTGCCCCAATGGTCCTTGAACAAGTCCGGTGGTATCAATAAGGATACGATCAAAACCCATCCTCACCGCCCTATCAACCATCTTTTTGGTTCCAATCACAGTAGGGAGAAGGTATCCCTTGGGGGATATGGATCCCACAAAATAAATACCGCTTACCTCAACCTGATGTATGCTTTTTATGGGTTCGTAGATTCCACCCAAACCAATAGTCGTCGGCGGACCGATTTCCGATTGTCCCATGTCGGCATCAATGATTCCACAGGTATGGCCGGCATTGCTTATTGCAGTAGCAAGATATTTTACCAGGGTGGTCTTCCCGGTATCAGATGCCCCAATAACCATCGTGATTCTGGCATCCTTGGCCACCTTAAGAATGCGTCCCCAGTCTTCATGCATGACAAGGTCTCATTTAAATGATTTCTTTTATTTGCTGATTATTTCCGCTCCTTCGCTTAAATTCTCTCCCCTCTATCTCTTTTTATTGAGTATCATTTTTCTTTCCATCAAGGACAGCCAACAACTGCTCCGCAATATCTTTTACACAAAGAATGACAAATTTGCGATCTATGAACAGGTTAGCTTCCCACTCATCATTCAATTAAAAAACCCGCTATTCTAAACTACTGAGCGCCTGCCCTATCTTTTTCCCAAGCTGGTAACATGCCTTCAAATCCTCTCGGTCAGGAACATACTGTACCTTCAAGCCTGAATCTAAGACTTTAAATTTCATTTCTTCCAATTCCTTATTAATCAGGCCAACTGCTTCGCCACTCCATCCATAGGAACCAAAAGCAGCAGCAACCTTATTTTTTGGCCTAAGGCCTTTCAGGTATGTTAAAAAATCACTTACGGTGGGGAAAAGGCCATTATTCAGCGTGGGAGAACCAACAACGATTGCTCCTGCATCTATTATCTCGGTGATAATATCGCTTCGGTGAAATGAGCGAAGGTGCATTGGCTTGGCATCAACACCTTCTTCAGTAAGACCACCAACGATCGCCTCGGCCATTGTTTGGGTACTATGCCACATGGTATCGTAAACCACTAAGGCCTTTTTCCTTGATTTTTGACTGCTCCATTCAAAATAGGCATTAATTATTTTACCAGGGTCCTTTCTCCAGATAATTCCATGGTCAGGACAGATAATATCTATGGCCAGACCAAGTTTTTTTACTGTATCCACCAGTTTGATTATCAAATCAGAGTATGGGAGAAGAATATTAGTAAAATATTTAAGTGCATGGGACATAATGGCATCCCCAACCTGGTCGTCAAACCGCTCTAACCCGGCATAGTGTTGCCCAAAAGCGTCACTTGAGAAAAGGAGCTTCTCTTCCTTTACATAGCTAAACATACTATCTGGCCAATGAAGCATTCTGGTTTCAAGAAAGGTGAGCGTCCTTTTGCCCAAACTTAACGTGCTGCCATTTTCGACTGGTTGATAATGTAACTTCTCCCGGAAATGTCGGGAAAGGTTCTTTAAGCCCATCTTGGAGCAGTAAACTGGTTTATCTTCTCCGATACATTTCATCACCTTTGGGAGTGAACCTGAATGGTCCATCTCCGTATGATTACTGATAACATAATCAATCCTTTGCGGATCAATAATCTCAGTAATACCGTCAATGAGGTCATCAACAAACGCTCCTTTTACCGTATCAATAAGAGTAATCTTTTCATCCATAATCAGATAGGCGTTATAGGTTGTCCCTGCATTGGTTGCATAACCATGAAAATCTCTGAGGTTCCAGTCTATCGCTGCTAAAGCGTAAATTCCATCGACCACTTTTATCGGTTTCATGTTTTCCTCCTTATGCTAATTAATGATGACGATAAGTTTCTTGGATTACTTAGGGTGAAAAACTGGAAACGTGATCTTAGCCACAGTTCCCTTTCCCTCTTGACTTGTTAAACTGAGGGAGCTATTACGGTGGTCCGCGATTATTCTCTTGCATACACTCAAACCAAGACCGCTGCCGCGTTTTTTGGTAGTAAAAAAGGGAACAAAAATTTTCTCTTGATGTTCTCGTGGAATCCCCGGGCCGTCATCGGTAATGGTGACTTCTATCATACCATCCCCTGACCTTCTGGACTGAATAGAAAGGTTTCCCCCTTCAGCTAACGCCTCTACCCCATTCTTTACCAAATTTAATAATACCTGTTTGAGCTTTTCCCGGTTTCCTTCAATTAAACCAATCCCCGGGGTCCGATTCAATATGGTGTGAATGTTTTTCTCTTCTGCAGCTCCTTTAGCCAGGAAAGAAATCTCGCCTAATAACTCGTTAATATCAAGCGGTTCAAAAATCATTGTTTTCGGAAGATACAATTCCCTGAGTTCCATAAGAAGGTTCTCCAGTCGCTGAACCTCATCAACTATTATGGTGAGTTTATAAATATCCTTTTCATCTTGGTACGTCCTTGTTAATTGTTTGGCAAAACCACCAATGAGCATAAGGGGGTTCTTAATTTCATGGGTAATTTCTGCCACTATTTGTCCAAGCGCAGCCAAACGCTCAGCTTTAGTTATCTGTTCCTGCAACGCTTTAGTCTCGGTCATATCTCTTACCAACGCGGTAAAAAATAACTTCCCCTCAATTTCGGCCACTGAAAAGGAAATTGAGGCTGGAAACATTTCTCCATTCTTTCGGGCAGCAACAAATTCTGTTTCATGACCGATGAGTTTGGGCTTTTTCTCCTTAACATACCTTGCCACTGCCTGCCGGTGGCTCTTACTGCACTGGGGGGTCATAATGATGTCCAGATCATGTCCCAGCACTTCGTTTCGGCTATAGCTGAAAATCTTTTCAGCCGCCTTATTAAAAAATATGACCTTATGGTTTTCATCTATCGTCACAAATGCTTCGTTGGTATTTTCAACCGCACCTTTGAGAATGATGAATTCGTTACTTTCCTTAGCGCGATTCTCTTCATTTCCCATGGCTCGTATTGCGTTTCACCATTAACTAAACGTTGATAGAAATAGTATCAGACTTCAAAGCCAGCAGATGACTCATCTCCATAGCTATCCGATGAAGACATGAAAAACTACCAGACCATTTTGTTCACCGATTCTCTTTTGATTCAACCAACATTCAAGACTATTGCTTTTCAAATTGATCTTTCGAAGCCCCACAAACCGGGCAGCTCCAATCGCCCGGTAAATCTTCAAATTTGGTTCCCGGGTGTATGCCATTCTCCGGGTCTCCTTTTTCTGGATCATACACATAACCACACACTGAACATACATACTTCGCCATAACGTAAACCTCCTTTTAAATTATTATGCAGCATCTATCCCAACTAACTGCCTGACTCTTTGCTCAATATCGTCCCTTATCTTTCTCATAAAGGCAATCGGTTTATCAGCCGGGTCTGGTAAATTCCAATTCTCGCTTGGTGTTTCAGGGAAAAACGGACATTCTTCCTCACATCCCATGGATATTATTAAGTCTGGTTTAATGTAGTTGAAAACCTCCAGGGTAGATTTTGGTCTCCGAAACGCCATATCAATTCCTCTTTCTTTCATCACCTCGACCATCAAATCATTTACTTTTTCGGCTGGCTTACTGCCTGCACTCTCAGCCTCAATCTTGTCTCCAGCATAATGCTGGGCAAAGGCTTGTGCCATCTGGCTGCGGCAGCTGTTTTCTCTACAGACAAAAATGACCTTTTTCCTATCGAGGAAAGGGCTGATAAGCAGAGAAGCGTGTTCTTTTGCTTCGGTAAGCGCGGTAGGATGTTGTGCGATCACACCCGGCCCCTCCATTCTTCTAAACGTAAGCTTACCAGCATAATGAGCCCCCGCAGCATCAAAAAAATATTTTGCGGTCAGGGAAACCCCTTCAAAAAGGTTCTCACCTTTAGTAGCCCCTACTGATAATAAAAATCCGGTTCTCCACTTTTCTCCTGGGTCTTTTAATTTATGGACGTGCCTTCTTGCCCAAAGCGTTTGACTCCGATCAATGAGGGCCTTGAGCTGAGCGGGGGCATGGTAAAAAAATATAGGAGTGGCCATTGCAATAATATCCGCCCGACGAAGGAGAAAATATACTTCACCCATGTCGTCGTTCATAATACAAAACCCGGTTTTTTCACAATTGCCACATCCAATGCAGGGATGAATCTTTTTACGTGAGACTTCAAGCGTGTGGGTCTGGCAACCACGTGTTTCCGCCTCAGCTAAGAATGAGGAGAGCAATATGCTGGTGTTTCCGTTTTCACGAGGGCTACCCTGTATTCCCAAGATAAACATAAAAAATCCTTCCAATTATGGCGTATCCAAAAAATGTTGTTTTCTGAAAAGAATACGATTTACCTTAAAACGTGACGGGAGCTCTAATGACAGGTCATCGTGCTAAAGGGGTCAGGTCTACACTCTTGACAATTTGAGCATTGTCTCTACTCATCGCCTGAGGCTTCACGTTGCTTACTGATAATTTCTAAAAACATAATAAAGAAAGCTTATTTTGTCAAGAGTGTAGACCTGACCCCTTGTTTTTACGCTCTGCACCTAATTGGCCTTTTTATAAAGCGGAGACATGTTCCTCAGGGTTTTAACCGTTCCGGCCACTACGTCCAGGAAGCGATCAACTTCATCTTCGGTGGTATCGCGCCCAAAAGTGATAACAAGAGTGCCCTGGGCATCAGCATAGTCTCTTCCAATTGCCACCAGTACGTGTGAAGCCCGAAGAGCTCCCGAGGCACAGGCTGATTTCGTTGCCACCGCAATGTTTTCTTCGTCCAGCATCAAGACGATGCTTTCTCCCTCAATGTATCTTATGGATACCGAAACCAGGTTTGGTAATGCGTAATCTGGATGGCCATTGAAAATGATATCATCAACTTTTTCTTTTAGTCCATTGATCAGCCGTTCTCTCAGCTTCTTGGCGTGAGTGATTCGCCTTTCCATTTCGCACAGAGCGATTTCAGCAGCAGTACCCATCCCGATAATGCCAATCAAATTTTCTGTGCCTCCCCGTCTATTTTTCTCCTGAAAACCTCCCTCAAGCAAAGGCCATAAACTAACACCGCGACGCACATAAAGGCCCCCCACTCCCGATGGACCATTAAATTGATTAGCAGCAAAGCTTAGCAAATCAACCCCAAGGTCCTGGACATCTACCGGGATAACTCCCACCGAAGCTACTGCATCACTATGGAAAATAACCTTTTTTTCTTGAGTAATTTGAGCAATTTCCTTTATCGGCTCAATGGTACCGATCTCATTATTTGCGTGCATAATGCTTACAAGAACAGTATCATTCCTTATCACCTTGTAGATAGCATCCGGATTTACCC
>JAZDOO010000213.1:0-17786 GCA_043798555.1 Pseudomonadota bacterium
ACTCAAGACACCATGGTAAAATACATAAATGAAGAGGTTACTCGGCTCAACCAGTTGGCAGAAGAATTTCTCGTGTTCGCTCGACCTACGCCCCCAAAATGGGAGTCTATGAACGTGGGCGAGATGATCCACAAACTAAAAGCTCTGACTGAAGCTCGGGAGAATGAAGGGAAAAAGATAAAAATAATAATTGAATCAAAAGTAGATGACCCTATAATTATCGGAGACAAGAACCAAATATTTCAGGCGTTATTAAACCTGGTAGAGAATGGTATCCAGTCTTCTCCCGAAGGCGGAGAAGTAACCATCGCCTTTGGGCCAGAGGGAAAAGGGGTAACCATTGAAATTTCTGATAATGGTCCGGGGGTAACGGTGGAGGACCGGGAGAAAATATTTGAGCCATTTTTCACTCGCAAAGAAAAAGGCACTGGTTTAGGATTGGCCATTGTGAAAAAAATTGTAGAAATGCATAACGGCAGGATCATCCTTTCCGAAAGTAGCACTGGCGGTGCCTGTTTTACCGTATGGTTACCACGAGAGCAGGGAAATGCGTAGTCTCATGCAAATTCTACAATGATTGTAATTCATGGAGCTATGGGAACAGATTCAAAGGCATTTGACATCCTTATCGTAGACGATGAACCGAAGATGCGGCACATTCTCCGCATCATTCTCGAAGGAGCAGGCTACCGGGTAGAAGAAGCTCACAATGGAGAAAAAGCACTGGATATTATTTCTCAACGTCCTTGTGGGGTGGTTTTCACTGACCTTCGTATGGAAGGTATCAACGGTATGGAGGTTCTGAAACGAGCTAAAACGATCAATCCCGAGATATCGGTAGTGGTAATCACTGCTTTTGGTTCAATAGAATCAGCGGTGGAAGCTCTGCAGGAAGGGGCTATAGATTATATTACTAAGCCGTTTGAAGAAGATAAAATCCTCATTACTGCAAAACGGAGCTTGAAATTTTACCGCCTTGCTGAGGAAAACCGAAATTTAAAAGAAGCTATTTCAAGCAAGTTCGATTTTTCTAATATTGTGACTAACTCTCCCGCGATGCTGAAGGTTCTAAGAGAGGCTGCGTTAGTATCCGAAAGCCCTCAGACCACAGTATTGATTACCGGAGAAAGTGGAACCGGAAAGGAATTGTTGGCAAGAACCATCCATTACAATAGCGTGAGAAAAAACAATAAGTTTGTGGCATTTAATTGTGCGGCGTTATCTCCTGGATTGGTAGAAAGTGAGCTTTTTGGTCATGAAAAAGGGGCATTCACCGGGGCTGATCGCCGAAAAATTGGTAAATTTGAGAGTGCCAATGGAGGGGCTGTTTTCCTTGATGAAATTGCCGACTTAAGTCTGGAAGCTCAGGCTAAGGTGTTACGGGTCGTCCAGGAACGAGAATTCGAACGAGTCGGAGGAACTGAGACTATCTCGGTTGACGTCCGGGTTATCGCTGCTACAAACCAGGATTTGGAGCGAAAAATTGAAAGGGCTGGGTTTCGGGAAGACCTTTATTACCGCATTAAGGTTTTCCCTCTCCACCTTCCCCCATTAACGGAACGGAAAGAGGATATTGTTCTTCTCTCCGAGTTTTTTATGAAACGGTTCGCTGAAAAGCTGGGAAAACCGGGGCCCTATCTTGCTGATAATGCTAAAAAAATGCTTTTGCAACAAAAGTGGCCGGGAAATGTGCGAGAATTGGAAAACACCATTGAACGCGCGCTGATATTGTCTCCTAACGGTTTAATTGATAAAAATCACCTCTCCTTCCTCGCCCCCAAATCAGAAGAAAGCATCAACGCTCGCATTGAAGCTGACTTGGCTGCTGGAGGGATAGACATAGAAGAATTAGAGAAAAGTCTGGTTATGAAGGCCCTGGAAATTGCCAATAACAATCAGCTGGCTGCAGCACGACTTTTAGGGCTGACCCGCAGTAAACTGCGAAGCCGTCTGAAAACCCTTCAAAGATCATAATGTGATGAAACCTACACCTCTTAAAAAAATCCCTCCTCATGCCCTTTTAGGAAAAGGGAGCTGGGAGGATTTTCAGAAAAAACCACTACTTAATAAGATCATTACTATTTTAATCGTATTCTCTTTGGGGATCTGCATTTCTTCGCCCACGTTCGGTAAGGAGGATGTCGCCTCTGACACCATGCTCATGTTCGTGGGAGAAGAACTTTATACTATTTCTGCAGCTTCGCGTCTGGAGGAGTCCATCCGAAAAGCACCAGCGGCAGTAACGGTTTTGGGAAGAAAAGAGTTAAGGCGGTACCGAAATCTTGCTGAGGCTCTAAGATCAGTTCCTGGATTTTACGTTGACCATACTGGCATAAAAGAAAATATTTACCTCCGCGGGGTAGCAGACTCGTTTTTAGTCATGCTCGACGGCGTCCCCCTGGCAAACGACTCCTCCAATGAACACTATCCCCGGGGATGGGAAATGTCGTTAGATTACATTGAAAAAATTGAGATTGTGAGGGGACCGGGTTCAGCCTTGTGGGGTGCAGATGCCTTCTCTGGGGTGATTAATATCGTTACCCGAAGAGGCAAAGATTTTGGGGGAACAAACATTTCCGGCAAGGCAGGCTCCTTTAGCACCTCTGGAGGGAATTTTGCTGCGGGCTATCAATTGAGGGATGTTGACTTTTTCCTGTTTGGGTCACTGCTTGAAAGTAAGAATTTCGAGCCCAGCCATTCTGGGAATAATCGGCCCGAGGACTCTTTTAAGGAGTTGTATGGAAAAGTTACCATAAATGACCGTCTCACCATCTCTGGCCGATACAGCCGATATAAAGACTATTTCACCATTAACTTTCTTGATGATCATACTGGCCTTCAGGATACGCCTTTTTCTTTTATCCAGGTTGCTTATAATGATCGGTTATGGGATAAGGTTGATGCCAGCTTCAAATTTTATACCCATTATTTTCGAAACTACCAGAAAGAAAACTGGCAGTTCAGAATTCCCCAGTTCAACCTGTTATTTCCGGTTGAAACCAGGTTCAATCAGAGCAATTGGCGGTATGGGTGGGAAACGAAGCTGGACACAGCATGGAAAGAGAACCATCTGCTTACATTTGGGTTTTCATGGGCGTATGATTATGGCTCAGCTGCCCATAACTCGCTCAACGGCTTTGATGTCCTTCTTTTTCCTCATTTTCAAAACTATCGCATTGGCTTCTATTTACAAGATAAGTATCGGGTGTCTGACCAGATCGAAATTACCGGGGGCGTTCGTTATGATAAACATGAAAACTATCGGAGGAAAATAAGCCCGCGTTTCTCGTTGGCCTGGTTTCCTTATCAGTGGCTGGATGTAAAATGCTTTTATGGTCAGGCTTTTCGTACCCCTGACCTCCTTGCCCTTACTCGGGATGTTAATGTAACACCAGAAAAAATCGAAAGTTTCGAAAGCGAACTTACCTTCAGGCTCAAGAAGGGAATATTTATTCAGGGGAACTACTTTTATCATATTTTAGATGATTTGCTGGAAAACGTTACGCAGGGCCTGGTAAATCAGAAAAGAAAAGAAGTGGAACAAGGCACAGAATTCACTTTTAAAGTATCTCCTCTCAAAGACCTTAGCTTATATACCAATTATAGCTTTCTTTTTGGCGAACGGCAGAGAAATGACCCCCGCAGGGTAACCTTTGTATTTGAGTTGCCGGGAATCCCCGGGGGCGGACTATCGTTAGAAAAAATCTTTCATTTGGCACCGGACCATATTTTAAAAATTGGCGGAAGTTACACCTGGCTAAAAAAGTATACCTTAAACGTGGAAGTTAACTATAGTGATACCCGGGAAATTGATGAAGATTTTTATGGGATTGGGAAAAGTAGTCTTTCTCCTTACTGGACAACCGACCTTAATCTGTTGGCCGAAGGTTTATGGAAAGAAAGGCTGGATCTGGTGTTAAAAGTTCGCAATATTTTTAACAAGCGCTTTTACTATCGGGGAGAAAACGAGCTTTTCCCGGGCGAAGAGAGAAGCGTTTTTTTTGAAATGTACTGGAAATTTTAACCGCAAGCTCAGTTAGCTACGGATTTTCTACTCTTACATTCAGCGCTATTAATGGATAATCATTCGGGATATTAGTGGGGTCATTCACCGCCCAGGCAATAATAATATAATTACTTGGGCTCGTAAACGTGTACGTGCACGTATTACTGGTAGAAAAATCCTGCATGATTACCCAAGAGTTCGAATCATACGCCGACGTTCCATAACCAGCCCGACACCAAAAGGTGTAATAGATAGGACTTTGGCCTACCGCCTGAGCAGTAAATGTTATCGGATCACCGGTTTTAGCAGTACCTTCGAGATCAGTAGTGAGATCTAAGAACTGAATCTCCCCTACATAAGGCCCCACGAAATTGCCGATACCAGTAGGATTCACCCCAACATTATTGATGGTTGAAGTCACGGTATTGGTGACTGCATTGATGATTGACAGGTTCCCTCCACCCTTATTCGTCACGTACACGCGGGTTCCCGCCGGGTTTATTGCCACCCCGTAAGGAATTGACCCAACCGACACTGTGGCCTCCACAGAATTGGTAACCGTGTTGATAACTGTAACGATTCCGCTACTAACATTGTGGGTCACATAGAGCCGCGTGCCTGCCGGGTTTACCGCCACCCCATAAGGACTTTGCCCCACCACGATAGTGGTGATCACAGCATTCGTGGCAGTGTCAATGACCGAAATACTTCCACCGCTCCCATTCGCCACGTACACGCGGGTTCCCGCCGGGTTTACTGCCACCCCATAAGGAGTATTACCAACCGAAACCGTAGCCGTCACTGTATTAGTAGCCGTATTAATAACTGAAACGTTATTGGTATTGATATTGGTCACATAGACCCGCGTTCCGGCCGGGTTTACCGCCACCCCAAAAGGATAAGTTCCTACCGAAATGGTGGCGGTCACCGAATTGGTAGCCGTATCAATAACTGAAACAGTCCCAGCACCCTCAGAGTTCGCTACATAGGCATACGTTCCGGTCGGGTTTACCGCAACCCCGGCAGGATTGGCTCCTACCGAAATCGTGCGGGTTACCGTATTGGTGCCCGTATCAATGACTGAAACGCTTCGAGCGTTACCATTTGTCACATAAACCCGGGTTCCCGCTGGGTTTACCGCCACCCCAGTAGGATTGGATCCTACCGAAATGGTGGTGGCCGCAGTATTAGTGGCGGAGTCAAGAACAACCACGTTATTGTTAACAGAGCTTGGAATATAGACAAACGGCGAAGCTATTGCTGCACATGGTGGGACAATAACGAAAAGTGTTAAAACCAAAAAGAGTAACCGGTTTCTGCCTCTTCTCATAGTTCCCCTCCTTTTCGTTTGATAGTTAATTACCTCCATCCCAGTGGTCTTTCCCCTGGGTCTGAATTAACTTAATGGCGCAATATTTCCCGCACATGGTACAGGTTGTCCCATCGTGCGAAGGACTGCTTTCCCATAACTTCCGGGCGGTTTCCGGGTCCACTGAAGCTTCAATCTGTCCCTCCCAATCAAGGTTCCTGCGGAATCGGGCCATCTGGTTATCGCGCTCAACCGCAAAAGGAACCCCTTTGGAAATATCAGCTGCATGAGCCGCAATCCGGGTCACAATAACTCCAACCCTCACATCCTCAACCGTAGGGAGCCGGAGGTGCTCTGAAGGGGTGACATAACAGAGAAAATCTGCTCCAGCAGAAGCGGCAATTGCCCCCCCGATGGCTGAGGTGATATGGTCGTATCCGGGGGCGATGTCAGTAACCACTGGTCCGAGAACATAGAAGGGTGCTCCCTGGCAGAGGTTTTTCTCTAAAAGGATATTGGTTTCTATCTGATGGATCGGAACGTGACCCGGCCCTTCAATCATTACCTGCACTCCATAATCATGCGCTCGCTGAGTAAGTTCGCCCAGCATGATTAATTCCTGGATCTGCCCTCGGTCAGTAGCGTCAGCGATGCACCCCGGCCGAAGACCATCACCCAAACTAAGGACGAGTTCATGCTCAGCAGCAATTTCTAACAAACGATCAAAATACTCAAACAGAGGGTTCTCCTTATTATTATATGCCATCCAGGTGACAAGGAACGAACCACCCCGACTCACCACGTCTAATACCCGCCCTTCCCGATGGATCCTTTCCATAGCGTAAGCGGTTAGGCCGCAATGGACCGTTATAAAATCCACACCTTCTTCGGCCTGTTTCTGAATCGTGGTGAAAATATCATCAACCGACATTTCCACGATGCCTTTTTTCCCTTTACGGATAGTATCTATTACCGTTTGATAGATGGGAACAGTACCAACCGGGACAAGCGATTCCTGCAAAATAGCGTGACGGATCTCTTTGAGGTTCCCCCCGGTACTTAAATCCATCACGGTGTCCGTTCCAGCCTTAACAGCCACCCGCAATTTTTCTAATTCCACCTCTATGTCAGCATGATTTTCGGATGTTCCAATGTTCGCATTGACTTTGGTTCGGAGATGGTGCCCTATGCCTACGGGTTTACAATGAGCGCGGTGTCGGTTTTTGCAAATTATTACCCGGCCGGCGGCAACCTCCTGGCGGAGAACTTCAGATGGAATTCCCTCATCATGAGCTACCTGTTCCATTTCCGGAGTAACTTCTCCTGCTTGCGTTTTTTTTAACGTTGTTAAAGCAGACATAATACTTTATGAACGACCTCCATAGGAGTTTTTCCCAGAATTCTAATCATAGGTTCTTTACCCAGATCCCCGGTATCATAAATCACGTCTGGTATCGAGGAGCTTTTTTGAAGAACAGATCCAATTCCCCATTCTAAACTTGTTCCCTCTTGTTTTTTTATTCTACCAGGTTCTTTTCTCCGATCAAACCTTTTTATTTTCCAGCTCTGTTTTCGACACTTACGGATAGTGTTCGTATCATAGCGGATATTCATCGCAGATCGGTAATCTGGATCAAATGCCATGACCGTTAATATAATTTTGGCAATATGCCGGGAACCTCCAGGTTCGGGAGCAGCAATGGTAAAGACCGTATCCTTATGCCTGACAATTCGACCAGGGAAAGCCACCACATCGTTCAGTGATTGGGCTGAAGGAATCCCATACCCTAAATTGGACTGCACCTCTGGGATAAGCGCACCCACCTTGTGGCTCTGTAGGGTTTGAAAGGACGCCTGTAACGCCTGAATGGCACGGTAAATCTCTGCTTCCCGTGCCAGAGGGGCATAGGGGTTTGTGGGTCCCTGTCCTTTCCCTAAAGGAAAAGCATGGGCAATGGCGGCAGTAATGAAATGCTTGGCTTTTTCTACCGCTTCCGGAAGAGCGTTACTTCGGGTTAACTCCACCGCCAGAGCAGAAGCAAAGGTACAGCCCGTCCCATGCGTATGAACCGTGTTAATTCGGGGGCTGGTAAAATAAAAAAAATCACTTCCACTAAGTAATATATCTACTGCTTGATCCCGGCGATGCCCTCCTTTAACCAGAACATTCCGGGCACCCAGTTGGTGGATTTGGCGGGCAGCTCTTTCCATGTCATGAATTGTTCTAATAGGTTGGCCACAAAGGATTTCTGCTTCGGGAAGGTTAGGAGTGACGATGGTAGCCAAAGGAAGTAATTCCTTAATAAAAGCGGATTGCCCTTTTTGCGTAAGAAGGGCTGCCCCGGATTTGGACACCATGACCGGATCGAATACTTTAATGGGGATCTTGTTTTTCTTTAGTTTTTGAGCAATAAGGGTAATTACCTGTTCGTCCCATAACATACCCGTTTTAACGGCATCTACGCTTATATCCGATACCACCGCATCCCATTGAGAGGCTATAAAATCTAAGGGCACCGGGTGAATCCCGAAAACACCTTGGGTGTTTTGGGCGGTCAAAGCAGTAATCACGCTTAAACCATAGGCTCCCATTAAGGTAATGGTCTTTAAGTCAGCCTGAATACCAGCCCCCCCACAAGAATCTGATCCTGCAACCGTTAGTATTTTTTTCATTTATCTTCTCGTCCAAACACTTTATTTGAAACCAAGGTTATTTTAGCAGAACCGTACGATTTTTACAACGGTAATCTCCATATAAATCTGTCCTCACCTTTCAGAATCCTCCGCAAAATTTTTATTGGGAACCATCTTACTGCAAAATGGGGCTTATTTTCTATTTATTTCTATCTTCCTATCTATTTGAATATTTTAACTATATTATTAAGCTCTCATCTATCTTAAGGGGGGGAGAATGAAGAACATAAGGAAGAAACACTCGCGTTACCAGCAGGAAAGCTGATGTAGCGTCTCAGAAATGACTTTACACATTTTGTCATTCCGGACCCCTTTGTCATTCCGCACTTGATGCGGAATCCAGGGGCAGGATTGATCCGGAATCCGGTCTTTTCAATCTGGATTCCCCGTATCTAAGTACGGGGCAGGCTCTGCTTTCGCAGAAGGAATGACAGCTCTAAAATTATTGCAAGGAACTGTTTGAGACACTACACTATCTGCTTCTGTGCCAGGGAGAAAAGGCACGTAGTTAAAAATTATCAAAAATAATATTCAGATGCTTTTGGGATTCTGATATTTGGAGATTATGCCTCGGGAAGCTCGATTAGATGCCCCTGGGACCTTTCATCATGTTATGATTCGTGGCCTTGAGGGGGGAAATATTCGGAAACGATGAAGATCGGGAGAATTTTCTCTCCCGGGTTGGCTAATTGGTGAAGAGAACTGGATAATTACCGCTGGGCTGGTCATAGTGTATTGGTGGGAAAAAATCGGAACGATTGGCAGGAGAGGAATTACGTTTTGAGCCAATTTGGAGAAAAAGAAAGAGGAGCGATTCGAGCAAAATTTATGGCGAAGGGGAGAGCGAAAACAGCTCTTTTTCTGTGCCGGGAGATGGGAATATCCATGGCTGAGATTGCGAGGAATTTAGGGGTCGGTACATCGGCCATTGCCATGGCGATAAGAAAGGGGGAGCGGGAGAAAGTAAATTGATAATTTTGAACAACGTCCCTAAACTTTTTTCCAAAGGTAAGAAGATTTATCTACTTCACTAACACCCTGGTAATTTTATCTTTGTCTTCTGCAGAGAGATTCAGAAATTTCAGTCCCATCCCTGAAGGCCCTTTTGCATCTTCCTTTCTTCTGTTCCAAACCACCTCACACTCAACCAGTATTGGATCATCCGCATCTGGAATAAGAATTGAAGTCAGTATCCTTTCCCCTCTCTCCAGAGGATATTCTGTTTTGATAAATAGACCCCCTAAACTTGCATTCAACAAATCTGATCGAGAAAAAACTTCTACCTCTTTCCCGTACCTAATATGAAGTATGGCAGGAAACCGTAGGTATTCCCGTCTTTCTTCGTCTACCATAAGAATTCCTCCCCTCAAAAACGGTTAAAAAAGAATATAGAAAGAAGTGGAAGAAGTGAGGGATGTCCGTGAAATATTGACATTCTAATTTTTGAATGGTGAAAGCAAACGATGGCACGAAAAGCAAGAATAGACGCCCCGGGCGCATTGCATCACATAATCATAGAGGGAGATAGAGAAGGCGATTCTTGAAAGTTAAAATTTCACGGACATCCCCTACAATCTCCCTACAATCTCCATGGTAAGTTTTGGCGTACGGCTCTGTTTGTTAAGGTGCATCACAGTATACCTTAAGGTCAGCCGGAGCAATGCCTTCAAGCCGGTACGCCCGAAAAGTTTCCTGGTTAGACTTGTTGAGGCAGTCCAGCTTCTCTAAGGCGAGGAGATAAAAGTCCCGGTTGCATGTGAAGATAATGAACTGCCGCTGATTCGACAGCCCGCGAATAAGGTCCAGGAAGGCACTCACATTCATCTCATCCATTTGCTGAACCGGGTCGTCAATGAATATCGTGTTGAACTTTGACCACCGCTGCCGCAGGGTTCCGGCCAGAAATACAGTGATCGCCAGCGAGTTCATCTGTGCATCACTGAAGAATGCCGACGGGGAAACTGCAATGTCGCCAAGCCGCTCACGAGCCACAGATGCTTCGGCCTCAATGTCGAGTTCACGCGTTTTCTCGTGAACTCTGATTCTGACCTTCCCGAAGATGGGGTGGGGATTCAGACGGTAATAAAGCCGTTGAGTTGTTGGCTCAAGACGTTCAAGATGAGAACTGATCACACCTACTTGCTGTCTGACAACCTCGGCCTCCAAGCCTTTGACAAGAGACGTCCAGTCACGCAATCGCGATTCCTCATTCGAACTTGCCTCGGCTCGCCGTTTCACATTGGCCTCGGCCTCTGCAAGGCTATCGATCTCCAGCTTCAACCTACCTAAGCCAGCCACTTGCTGGAGAACCCGACGCTTCTCCTCTAAACCGGAAAGGGACTGATTCAGTTCCGATGACCTCTGCCTAACAGAGCGGATGCTTTCTATTGGACTCTCCGGGTCGATACCGAGGAGGCGACATGCAGCAATGAAATTATTACAAATAGACTCGTACTGGCGCATCTGTTTCTCTTTGCTTGCTATATCCTCGTCAATTTTTTTAAGGCTATCTCGAAGTCCTTCAATCGCTGAGTCAATTGTCCGTAATTCGGCCTCTCTTTTGGCAACCGACCCACTACATTCCTCTGACTCCGCCTGTGCCTTCGGTATCTCAGCGGTCAACCAGTCGCCCTCGGGAAGTGAACCGGTCTCAAATCCCCGCTGCATCATCTCTGATTTGAACTCCTGGACCATGGCAACCAGTTGTGTACGTTGCTTCTCATCCTGAATAGCCTTTTGGCGAAGTCCGTTAATCACATTCTGCTGGTCAACAACACCAGAAGATAGCGATGTGATTGCGTTCCTGAGACTGGCGGCCTCCGAACCCAAGGAAGCAACATCGCATTCCTTTCTCGCCTCTTCTATTGTCCGCTGCCATGAAACTGTGTCCTCTGCCGAAACCACGATGGATAAGGTAGCACACCCCGTAACGAATTCTTGCATTGCCTTCGTCGCTATAGCTTTGGCTGTGCGTACTTCTTTTAATTCAGCTTCCAAATTGTGTATACCAACTGTAATCGAATTGAAATGAGCCTGCTTGCTTTCAATGTCCTTCTTCGCATCATCTACCTGATGAACCAGTTCCTTTAGTTTAAGAGGAACAGCAGATAGATGTTCTCGGATAACATCCTTGGCTTCCTCGTTAGAATTGAAACCCCGGCCACAAAGGGGGCATTCAGCCGATTGTATCAGTTCCGCGAGCTTAGCCAAGAAGGAACTTAGCACATCATGTCGGGCAGCCTCAGAATTGTAAGCCCTTTGAAGCTCTTCGAGGCGTGCCCGTGCTACATTCACTTCGTTCCGTGCCGAATTTACTTGTCTCTTCAGTTCAACTATTCGGGATTCATATTGCCTTTCTTTCTCACCAAGTTCCTTTAAATCCTGGTGCCTACCTTGGACTTGGGGGAGTTGCTTCAAAAGGGTGCTAAGAGCTTGATCCCTGCTGGCTCTTGCAGCTATTTTCTGCTCGATATCCTGCAGAAGAGATCGTTTGGCACTCAGGAACTTCTTTCGTTCCTCAAGAGCGGCCTCAGCCCTCTGAATTCCTTCCCGATGACTATTCAGAGATTCTTCTGTGCGTTTAAGTGTCTCGCAGCCCTGATAGTAAGCCGGAAGGTTCTCCTTGAGCCAAACCAAATCTACGTAACGTCTTGCGGCCTTTGACTGTGCCGTTCTGAGAATCTGGAGACGCGTCTGGATATCCTGGCGTGCTTTCTCCTCATTCTTCAAGTCGTTCCGCCCCTTCTCTGACGCGCTCTTCGAGCTCGCGATCTCGGCCAACAGACTCTGGCAGCGTGTTCGGGACTGGATATACCCCTGCAATTCTTTCTCTAAGCTATTTAGCCGCACCTGGAGATCCTCAATCGCTGCCTTCTTGCCGCGAATTGCAGCTTCGGCGTGAACCGCGATGAGCTCCAATCGGTGCTCGGCAGATTCGCTACCGGCCCGATCGATAGCAGCCTCATCAACCGTGCACTGGCATCTCCTTAGTCCCTGTAAAAGTTCGGAAGCAAGGTTTGCTGGATCCACACCAATGGTAACTGCGTCACGCAGCTTCTGGAAATCCTTCTGACGTTCACGAAGTCTCGTTGACACGTCCTCTAGTTCACTCCTCAAAGACTTGTTCTTCTCAGAGGTGACCCCAATATGCGAACGTAGATGTCTCAAAACAGTGGCCACTTTCTCTCTAAATCGAACAAACTCCTCCGCTCCAATCATATTCGTTAGAATATCAAACCGTTCGGCAGGTTCGGTCTGTTCAAGGAACTGACGGATATTGTGCTGCGAAAGTATGTGTGAACCTCGAAACAGGTCTCTTAGTCGCCCTATCCCCAGCCGCGCCTCTGGCGAGGGTGCCTTTGTACCAACGACATGATCGATAATGGCACGATCGTCCGCCGCACTGTGGGATCCGATTCGTCGCTCGGTCAGCCGACCACGCTTGCGGCGGCAGATGGGTTGGCGGTTGCTCAAATGGCAAATAACCTGTGCCTCGCCCTTATCTGCAAACACATTGATAATGGGATCCAGCCCACCTTTCGCAGACCCCCTTGCAAGTCGACTCACTTGGCCCGAAATAGCCCATTCCACGGCGTCAACAATTGAGGTCTTGCCCACGCCGTTGGGACCATAGACAAAGACCACATCGCCCGCCAGTGGCATATCTTCCGGCCGCAAGCGCCTTATCCCTCTGAAGTCCGTAATGTCAAGAGCCTCCAACTTCGTCTGAAGTGACTGTATTACCCTTGGCGTTATCGCCTCTTCGCTCCTTGAAGGCTCTCCAGTGGAGCTGTACGTACCCTCCAAGATTTTTTGGAAGATCCGTTCCGCACCAGGGCTATGGCTCGCCAAATCAGCAATAAGGCGCGAGTCATATCCCTTCACCGCTTCTCGCACACCGGCGACCACTGAGGTTGGCAGTCCGCTAATCAGATCGCCTGGGGGCCAAAACGGCAAGTCGCCCAACACATCACGTATATCCCCACCATTCACATTGAGCACGAACTTCCTGCACACATATCGGTCGTCGATAATCTCCCGTCTGGAGGCAGAATCCACATGCGTATCTCCTCCGACGAGCAATACGAGGTTGAGGTCTCGCGGCCATTCCGCTCCCATCATACTACGAATCTGAACGATTTCGGCCTGGGCCTTTCGATAGGCCTCCGCAAGCGACCCAGCCTGCTCAACCACCACAAAGAAAGCAATATAGCACGGAGTTCGAAGCACAAAGTCTGATGTCGGGCATTCTTTGATTGTTTGAATGGTCCGATCAGGACCACCAATCTCGCTTAAAGCCTTTTTGAGCTGCTCAAGAAATAGATACTTAACCAAGAAAGCACCTCATTTCGGTTTTCAAGAATTCTTCTATTTTCGGAGCTTGCCTCGCACCCTCAAAAAGGTTATCCTGACACACATAAATCTGGAGTGGGGATGGCTTGGTAAAAGAATTCTCATCGCCAAGCCTGTTTGGGTCCGCAGGCTTCGTGAATTCAAGTGAACTGGGTTTCACAAGGGGCTGTACCAAGCCACGCGACCTCAGCATTGCAAGCAATACAGGTTTCCTCCGAGTGTCCGGGCGGAAGTATTGCCCCTCAAAGGTCTTTCTGTACTCAAATTCCATTTCGTCCCACGAATACTTTCTGTCTGCACCATCAAGAACGGCTAAAGCTAGAAATTCGCCCACCAATGCCGTCCATTGCGGTGAAGTCTCGAAGCTCACTGGCTGCAACTCGGCTAATACGCTCAAAGCTGAGACCAGTTCAACCACAGCTTCGAACTGCAAGCTTGACCACAAGTCTGGGTTAATACTCCCATCCTTATGCATGTGCAAGAGTAAGCTCACCAACTCGCGGGCACGCCCACACCCTATCATGAGCAGGTCTTTTCGTATCTCTCCATAGTGGCGCTCAAGAAGTTTGCTCTGACTCACATCAAAACCTTGCCATCGTTTCTTGTCATCTCTCGCCGGAAACGCAGAAAGTAGCGGATCACGCAATCTGCAGGGGAGACAATCGCATTCAACGTATGTACCCACTTCGCACAAGGTACCTGGGAGACATGGACAGGCAGCAACATCGCAACTTCCCTTGATCAAATAGCTACGAGGGTTTTCTAAGGGTTGCCTTGGGTTCCCAGAGTCGCCGATATTGTGCGCCGGAGGAACGAGAGTGGCCACGTGTATCGCTTGCGTGCGTTTCCTGAAGACTGCCGAAGCAATGTCATCCGAGTCATATAATTCATATCCCTTTGGTCCGATATCCGCGACAGGTATTTGCCATCGTCCCACCCTATAATGGAACCCACTCCGCCCGTATTCTGAAGGCTCTTGTACACTGGCGGCTTTGTTGATGACAACTATAGCTAACATGTCATTCTTTAACGCCCTGTCTTGATAATTGATCAACCGCCTTGCGTTCTGTCTGGCGGACAAGTGGTCCGGTTGCTGGTTGTACTGAGGTACAAACACGAAATCCAGAGCTGCTGCATCGCCAGGCTGTGTGTTCGCAATAAGCTTGCGGCAAAGAGCAGTATTCAAGGCCTCTTGACCCTCCGTCGCGATATGGTCAAAGCAGATTTGGCACAAGAAGGCAATTCTTGAAGCGGTGAAGTGCAGCACCCGCTGGCCATGTGCCATGTTGCGTGGCTGTTCCCAGCGGGAAGGGCGAAGTTTTGCCTGAAAATACCAACTCAATGGGCCATCAGCTGACTTAATGGCAATTACGCAAAGATTCACAAATGTCCCATCGGTAAAGGCCGGTTTTGCGGAATTAACGCCAGGAGCAAATCTGTTCGCCACTTCACGAGCTTGTTGTGGGCTCAGGCCTTCCAGTCCCCCGATAAAGATGATATCGCCTCGGGCCTGTTCCATTTGCTGCTTGAGGCAATCCAGACCATCAGGTTCACTTACTGGAATGGCACCCTCAGGAAACAAAATGAAAGGAACTGGTACATTGCGTCCTTGATTCTCGCCCGCCCTAATCTGAAATGCCTTTTCAATTACAGCCTTTTGGGCTTCCCGGTAAACCTCTGAGATCCGGAAAGGAGTTACCGCATCAGCGGCAAGCTCGTATTCCGGCTGGACAATGACCATGCCCAATCTCTGTCCAGCATCAATTGTTAAGCCATTGAGATGGACGCGCTCTACTTGGAAATCCCATCCGCCGTCTGGCATCTTCCCGCTCCCATAAATACAAGCATCTATTGACACTCCTGCCCAACTTATTTCTCAAGCGTCAAGCAATGGCCCTCCTCCCACTGGTCGTGGTTCCTGTCGGACCAAGCTAAGTAATTGACATTCCACCAGATATGTCTCAAGAATACATATTTGGAGGGTCTAAGATCGCAATTCGCCGTTTTCATCGGCAAAATTGAGGGCATAGGGAATTTTCAAGTTCTCTAAGTGTTATTTCCCCAGGATAACCCCGGCCCCTGATCATGCTTAAAATTCTTAATCAGGGCGATTCCAACCCCAACATCACCAGCCTAAACCCTAAATCAGCCCCTTTTTTTCACAATTAGCCCATGCCAATTACCTGCCTTGTTCCGACCGCCTGAACAGGGACAACCCTGTATTGTTACTCCGGAACATCTCTTTGATGCTATCCAAGTAACCCATTCTCCTGAAAACTGCAATATCCTTTCCTCGTCACGATCACTTGGTCTAACACTCGGATGCCAAGGATGTTCGCGGCCTGAACAAGTTGTTCGTGAATCTTCAAATCGGCATCACTCGGGTTCAGTTCCCCGGATGGATGATTGTGGGCAAAGATGACGGAGGCGGCACGGTCCGCAATGACATCGGCGAAAACCTCGCGGGGGTGAACCTGGCTGTGATTCAAGAGTCCAATTGTCACGACCCTTTTCTCAATAACCTCGTTTGCCCCGTTCAAAGAGATGCATACAAAGTATTCCTGTTGTTTATTAGCGATGTCGGTGAGCAAAGGCAAAACATCCTCTGCTTTTGTGATCCGGATCGTGTCCTTGATCAAGTGGCGTCGGGCAAGTTCAAATGCGGCAAGAAGCTGATACGCCTTAGCCGGGCCCATTCCAGGAATGGCCGTTAAATCCGCTTCCGTGAGACCGGTCTTCTTTTCCTGGATGATTCCCGCGATTTTCTTTGACATGGAGCGGACATCGTGTCCTTCCACTCCCCGGCCCAGGATTACCTGAACGAGCTCTTCGTCGGAAAGGGCTGCGGCGCCTTTGGCTCTCAGTTTCTCGCGTGGCCGATCGTGTTCCGGTATTTCCTTGATGGTCTTCACCTTATGAGATCCTCTAATGCAGGGCTATTTCACGTATTTATCCTTTCATAAACTTTACTCAGCATCCATTTTCTGACAACATCTCCAAACTCTTTATCATCCAAAATTTTCTCAAAAATTTCCTGGTTGTCCTCCATCCGCTCGATCAATTTTGCCAGGAAAGCTTCATCAAAACCATACTTGAAGTTTTCAATGGTGTTGCTTTTAGCCTGCATTTGCAGTTTTTCGTCGCTGATTAATTCTTCTTCTATCTGTTCAAAAAACAGCTTATCGGCATTGTTGAAATCCGTTCCAAAGCGCTCGTTCAGAATTTCGATAATTTCCGACAAATGTGCTTTTTCTTCTTGAGCTCTTTTTATCCCTGCCTCGGTAATATTTTGAATGCCAACTTCGCCCTGCGCTTCCAGGGTAATCGCGCCTTCCGAAGCTTTCTGAAGCCGGTAGTATTCCAGGGCAATCTCATCGGTCAGTTTTAATCTTTCTGACAAATCTGTTTTAGGTAATTTGGTAAGTAATAATCTTCCGTAAGCAAAAAACTTCTCCAATCCCACATCCTGAAAAGTAATAATTTGCGAGAGGTAGGAATAGATATTTGTCCAGGTTCTTAAACCCTTCTTAAACTCATCCCGGTCGTTTTCCTTCAATGCCTTATACCGGTCAACTGCTGGATCAATAAAGGCATTCAACTTTCCCTGTTCTCTCGGGTTCAGCATATTCTTTGACATGAAATAGACTCTGGCAAAGGCATCGATTTCGGACTGCCAGTAGACCTGCTTTTCGTCCAGCTTGTTTTTAAGGTCGTAAAGGTGATTGGGGTCAGTGACTTGTTCAACGGTAGTCGTTTCATAGTAGGGCTGAAATGCCTTTAATATAGTATCCCGGTCATTTACGAAATCCAGAATAAACGTGTCCTCTTTCCCCGGATGGATACGGTTGATTCTTGAAAGGGTTTGCACCGCCTTCACTCCGGAAAGCGGTTTATCTACAAACATCGTGTGCAGGAGCGGTTGATCGAACCCGGTTTGATATTTTTCTGCCACCAACAAGATTTTATAATCTTCTTTTTCAAATACCTCCGGCAATTGTTTCTCGCCAAATCCGGTCAGTTCGGGTTCAGAAATGCCATCTGGAAAATCATCATCTTTTACGCTGCCGGAAAAGGCGACGAGCACTTTGATCCAGTTATACCCCTTTTCTCTGATGTATTTCTTAAATTCAAAGAAATAACGTTTTGCATGAAGGCGTGAACTGGTTACCACCATAGCCTTCGCCTTGCCGCCAATCTTCTTGGATGTAATCTCCCGGAAATGCTCCACCATCACCTCAGTTTTTTGGGCGAGATTATGCGGATGCAACGAGACAAAGCGGGCAACAGCTCTGACGGCTTTGCGCTTGTCGAACTCGGGATCCTCTTCAATGGCTTTTGCAATACGGTAGTATGTCTCGTAGGTGGTATAGTTTTTCAAGACATCGAGGATGAAACCTTCTTCAATTGCCTGGCACATGGAATATA
>JAZDOO010000241.1:0-3849 GCA_043798555.1 Pseudomonadota bacterium
GATCCCTACCATTTTGAGTTATAAATATGGAAACACATTGTTATTTTTGCCGAGGCGTCATTTTTCCTGAAACGCCGCGGTACTATGTGGCGTTTTCTCAAAGAGATAACTGGCCCGAGAATTGGGAAGTTATTTTAATTCTTTGCGCTCCATGTTTTTTTATACACAAATTTAATATTCCAAAATGAAGGAGGTGATGGTGATGATAAAAGTGACTCAATGGGTGCTGATGATAATGAGTATGGTCGCAGTTCCGCTTCTAAAACAGGTTGTCGGTCCTCTTAAAATCGAGGCTGCGAAGACGGAAACAGAAATCGATGATGCCCTGGTTGGGGCATTCGAGGTTGTTATTTCCGCTCTCGAGAGCGGAAGTATTTTTGTTCCTAAAAAATAAAAAGTGAGCATCGGTGCAATGGGCGTAAGCCTTTCTCAACGCCGTCGGGATGAGAGAGAGCACCCGGCCTCTTCCCGATGCTCACTGAGCCGTTATGTTTAAGAAAATTTGTCCGGTCTGCAAAAGACCGGCTAAGATTTGTATTTGTAAATGAGCCGTTCGGAAGGGGAAAGGAATGAGGGTGCGAAAACGTTCGGCCCAGGGTCCTCGGGGATCGACATTGAGGGGTAGTCGATCAACGGCTTAAAAAAGGAAAAAGGAAAGTGGAATGTAAAAACAAAGACTGTCTTTCATACGAAGAAGCTTACATCGATTGCTGTTCGTTAGCAATCGACGAAGACTTTGTCGAAAGTTGCCCATATAGCCAAAAATGAGCCGTTCGGAAGGGGTCAAGCCACGAGACCCATAAGGGGTTGTAGTGGGTGTTGAGGGGATCGACAATAAGGGGTAGTCGATCAACGGCTAAAAAAAAACGTTTCTGAAAGGTTTCAGAAACGCTTTTCTCTCTACGCCCTTGACATTGCAATATCAAAGGCATAGTCAAGGTCTGCTCCATTTAGGAGTAGTAAAACCACGACCTGGAGGTCCCTTTGCTCTAGGTCCATGACGACCGGCTTCCAACGGTCGAAAGCCTTTAGCCTATCGTATTCAGAGGGGAAATGGATTGATGGCATACTCTCACCCCCTTTCTCCCCGTATGGCCGCTAGGTCAGCCGTGAAGTTGGCTAAAGGACAACCTTATTCAGGATGTCCCTTTGCCCATAAACTGAAAATTGCCGGAAGTTCTCGGGCAGCTCATGGTACTTCCCGAGTGCCGCTAGATCATCACAGCACCCTTCAATTTCTTGGGCCATGAGCCTTTTGGAGCCCTTCCGGTTCAGGATTTCAAGGGAGCAAATGAATGCTTCCTTGAAATCGGCTCTGGCGCGGGCGTCAATGCGCTCTTCCCATTTTCCCATATTTTTCACCTCCTTTCTCTTTAATAGCTGCAATACCCATGCCATTAATTAAGAACTTTACATTAAAAGAAAAAAGCGAACCTTGAGAGCGGGCAAACGGCACGACAGCGTATTGAGAGGGGAACCGTTTATGTTCACGTTTTAGTGGTGGGTTCCCTTAGCGGAGCGTTGTTTAAGGGGGGACCACTAAAAGGGGAAGGATAAACGGGAGAGTTCTCAAGTCTTTTACGCTGGCGTGAGGTTTGCGGTTTTGGTTTATGGCCGTCCGGTTTTTGTTTTTGTCTCTAACATATTTGATGACCAGGATCTTTCTCGTAAAAATATAATGCCGAGCCTGGTCTTCACTTTTGTTAGAGACTTTTTTTTTGGGTTTAGGGTTTTTTCCTCCCAACACATGTAATGACCAGGATCTTTCTCGTAAAAATATAATGCTGAGCCTGGTCTTCACTTTTGTTAGGAGCATTGTTTGTTTGACTTTTATTTTATGGGTGTGGTATGGTTTGGTTTGGAGGTACCCAAATGGAAACCCAAAAAGTTGTTCAAGTAAAACTTAAAGAAATCGATCGTCCTAAAATTAGTGGCCGCGATGCGATCGACCCTTCAAAAATAATTGAGCTGGCGGAATCCATACGCGAGAAGGGTTTAATGAGTCCCATCACCTTGCGGCCCGTGAATGGCCGCTATGAGATAGTCGCAGGCGATCGGCGCTTCTTGGCGCATGAACATCTTAAGCTGAAGGTTATTCCGGCTTTCATTAAGGAGATGGATGATAAGGAGACCATCATCTATCGTGCGATAGAAAACCTTCAACGCGAGAACCTTGGCCCACTCGAGGAGGCCCGTGCGTATTCCACAATGTATCATGAAGGTGGGATGAGTTGGAAGGAGCTTTGTAAGGCCACAGGGAAGTCGCAGGGTCATATTCATAGGTATTTGAATTTTTGGAAGATGCCCGACGACTTTAAGCAGGCGGTTGATCGAAAAGGGGTTAGCCTTGGGGTTGCTGAAGTTTTGGTTGGTGTTGAAGACCCATTTCTTCGGAGTGAGTGGCTTCGCATGGCCTGTGAAAATGGCATTACCGTTGCTGTTGCTGAAATGTGGGTGGCAGATTATGTGAAATCGAAATCGGGAAGTCTTTTTGAAGGGGTGGGGGAGATAGGGGGCGGCCTGCTTGAAATTATTTCAAAACCGGTTTACGTTACCTGTGAGGTCTGCCTTAGTCCGGTTGAAATTAAGGTTGTTCGTCAGATAGTTTGTTGTGCCGAATGTCGTAAAAAAGTGAGGCATCAATAGCATGTCAAGGTTTGATTTTCGGCGAAAGTTTCCTGACGAGAAGGACTGGGAAGGTCCTCGTGTTGCAACGGAAGACGACTACAATGAGCTTGGCGTTTTTTCTCGCGGGAACGTTGACCTGATCCTTGATGCAATGGATTGGCCTCAATTACTTGTCTTTCGTTATGGCGATTCCGATAGGGTCGCAGCTCCGTTTGTTGTCGGAATCAGCAAAGAAGGAAATCCTTTAATGCGTGGTTATCAGCTCGAGGGTTTGTCACGTAGTGGCAAAGGTGAGGGCTGGCGCGTGTTTCAGGTTTTGGAGATGCTTGAGTTGGCAAACCATCAAGATTTTTTCAACCCGGAAGATTTTGATTTTGATCCAGCGTATCCATGGATCTACAAAGTATTTGCAATGCTATAAGCGATAAGGAGGTTTTAGACATGCGTACACAGAGCGAATATGAAAGTATTTTGGATGCCGAGGCCGATTCTGCGTTAAGTCGTCCCGTTGGTACTCGCCGTGATGTTCAAGCTGCTGGTGCTGAGGCGCGGCGTCGGGTTGTGAGGAAGAGAGATGAGCTTGTTAGGGAGATAAGTCAGCTTTGGAAGGATGGGTTTAAGAATCTTAAGGAAGAAAATGATTCAATGCAGCGTGGTTTGAGGGCGGCTCATCAGAGCACCGATATTGGTATTGCTGAGCGGTTGGCCGATATGTTTGCAGGTGTTCAAAAGTAGTTTTTATTATGGCATATTCAATCAAAAGACACGAAGTCGATCGACTTCTAAACGTCCTCGTTGCGCTTGGCTGGTCGCTTGTCGAGGAGCGTTATGAAAACCGTGGAATCACGCTCGTGATCCACAAAGAGTTAAGCGAAGAGCTGCTTAAGGCCTCCGGCGAACTTGAAAAGGCTTCGGTTCCCCAATAATTTTGTTTTTGTTTTCCCGCTACATTTGAATTTTCTTCCCGCCACGAGTCAGCGTTCCCGAAAGCTACTATTTAGACCACGAGCGGCGAGAGTCCCCCCCTTGCCCCGTCTGAGGGATTGGAGATCTATATGATCGGAGAGACCGAAGAGGGTGAGGGTTAAAAAATTTCTGAATAAGAAATTTGCCGAACCCCGAAGGGAGCGAAGCGACCGAAGCTGTAGCCGTGGGCTACCCACGGCGTAGGGGCATGGCGGGGACTCTTGCCACGCCCCATGTCATAGGCAATTCAGAACG
>JAZDOO010000278.1:0-4841 GCA_043798555.1 Pseudomonadota bacterium
TGATCTTCGTGGTAAGTGTATTGGCCGAACTTGTCCTTCTTGCCATATTTCTCCATCAGTATCGGTTGGTATTTACTTGCATGCCCCTTTTACTCGCTTTGATAAACACAATCTGGGGTCTGGGGATAATGGGTTGGGCCAGATTCAATCTTGATCCCTTGGGACTGGTGATCCCCTTTGTGATCGGGGCCAGGATCATCAGCCATGGGGTGCAGATTCTTGAACGATACGGAGAATATTCCAAAACAATTAAAGATCGAGAGGAGGCCTCGATAGCTACCATAAATACCATGTTCATTCCCTCGGCTTCTTCTATCATTACCGACGCAGCTGGCCTTTTTATCCTCTCCATTGTTCCCATTCCTTTACTGAAGACTTTAGGTTGGATCGCTGGTACCTGGCTTTTAGGGGCAGTTCTTGGTGTAAGTCTGCTGCTTCCCATCCTCTGTTGTTACCTCCCCACCCCTCTCAAAAAGATAGGAGCGCCAGAATTACTGGCTAAATCCCTTGGTAAGTGCGGAGAGTGGCTTATGGCAAGCAGGCGAAGTTTGGTGATGGTTATGGGGGTGTGGCTGGTTATTTTCGTCGCATCCTCTATCTTGTGTACGCGGGTTGAGGTAGGAGATGTTCATCCAGGGTCACCCCTTTTGTGGCCAGATTCTCCTTATAACTCCCAGGATGCCATTCTCAACCATCACTTCCCGGGAACAAATCCCCTTTACATAATTATTGAAGGCAAGCATAGGGATGCTTTGAAAGAACCTGAGGTACTTCGAGCAATCGAAGCCCTGGAGCGTGAGCTCCAGACTAAGTGCCCCTCTGTAGGGGGGACGGAAACACTGGTGGGGATTGTAAAAAAGCTCAACCGGGAATACCATGAGGGGGATCCCAAATGGAGTAAAATTCCCGCCACTAAGGATGAGTGTGGTTTTTATCTGTGGGCGTACGAGGTAAAAGGAGAACCGGGAGATTTCGACCGTTGGGCCGACATCCCTTTCCAAAATGGGAATCTCATCTGCTATTTTAAGGATCACAAGGGGGAGACCATAAGAAAGGCAATCCAGGTTTGCAAAGATTTCCTGACCCGTTACCCTATCCCCCGCGAACATGTGGAGTTCAAGTTAGCGGGAGGAATCATGGGAGTGACCGGAGGCATCGATGAGGTGGTAGCGCAATATAGTACGCTGACCTTGGTACTGTCCCTTCTAATCATCTTCATTTGCTGTGTCATCCCCTATAGATCATTCCTAAGGGGGATTGTCCTCATGATTTCCCTGGTTACGGGCAACTTAATCGCCTTAGCTTATATGGCTTTGGCCAAGATGGGAATGACCATTAGTATTTTACCGGTAGCTTCTATCGGGGCAGGATTGGGAATAGACTATGGAATCTACATGCTGAGCAGGATCATTGATGAAATGCAGGACACTCGGGGGGACATCAAACAATCCATCATCAGGAGTTTTCCTACCACCGGTCGGGCAGTGGTGGTAACCGGACTTGTGGTGGTAGCTGGAATCGTCTTTTGGTACTTCAGTGAAGTGAGGTTTCAGGCGGAGATGGGGTTTTTGCTTGCCTTCCTGCTTTCGGTAAACGTGGTTGGAGCTCTCTTTCTGGTACCAACACTGACCTATCTCTTTAGGCATAAACTTTTTGAGGGAGGAAGGAGGTGAAGAAAGAGGTGGTGAGAATTAAGATTTAAGGAGTAAAAGCTGATAAGGAAAAATTTTTTGAAAAGGAGAATAGGAAACAATGAGAAAGAGATTTATACTCAGTTTGATTTTTCTTTTAAGTGCAGCGGTCATTCTTTTCCAGACCGTCCCCACCTATGGTCGGTATTACTTTCTGGACAGGAAATTAGCGGTGGATGGGTATATCCAAAATCAGTCCTCCTACCGACTTGGAGGTGAGAGTTTGGTATCGTGCGAAAATCGTTTTGTGGTGGAGGCTGACTATGCGCCTTTTCCCAATCTGAGTTTTTATGGGTCCTGGAGGAGTCTCTACGATGCAGTTTGGGATATTCGGCACGATCATGGGAAATTCTGGGACCGATATGCACACAGTGGGGATCGCTTGGAGCAAGAACAGAAGTTGAGAGAATTCTATGGGGTGATAGGAATGGGTAAGTTGAACCTTCGCGTGGGGCAACAACAGATTGTATGGGGGGAGAGTGATGGTGTGAGGCTTATGGACATCATCAATCCTTTGGATATGCGCCGCCAGTTTGTCGCCCGGGATTGGTCAGACATCCGTCGAACCATGCCTGCCCTTAGAGCCACTTACGATATCGATCCCGTAAGAAACTGGTTTTTGGAGTGCGTGTGGATCCCGGATTGGAAGAAGGATTTAATCGACGTGGGAGATCCGGTGATAGAGCCTGACTATAACGGCCCTTGGTCCATTCCCCTTCCTTCGCTTACGTTTACTCCCTGGGGAGCACCGGTGATCCCTTCGATCAAAGAAGATAAGAAAACCCGTTTCTCCCTGAACAGCAGCCAGTATGGTGGGCGCATGGGAATAGAAATCAGAGGATGGTTTATTACCCTTAACTACTTTCATCGCTTTAACCACGTTCCTTCCACCGAATTCCATGGTGCTACCCCGCTGTGGATGGGCCCAACCGGTCCTTCCCTCATACCGGAGCCTCGACCTCCGGATCTGATCATGCTTAACTTGTTACAGCGATATTATTCCATGAACATCGCAGGCTTTACCTTCAATAAGAGTCTGGGTAACCTCTTTATTTTACGGGGGGAGTTTGCCCTGTACCCCGATGAACCGGTAAGCAGCCTAAATCAAGCCGAGCATACGGATATGGTAACCAGAAAAGCTCGTCTCCACTCCATGCTGGGTTTTGATGCGAAGCAGTGGATTCGTTGGCTCAATCCGCAACAGATGATTAGCTTCAGCGGGCAGGTTTTTAATTTCTATACCTTTGACCACGAATGGGGCTTAGTTGAAGGCCCTTACAACCAGAAGTTGCATCAAAGTACCGTTTTCGTAAGCTTAAAGGTGAATACTGACTACAACAACGCTCGGATTAGTCCTGACTTCTTAGTGGTATATGATACCACTAATAGTGGTTGGTTCTTAAAACCGAGGGTGGAGTTTAAATATGGCGATCATTGGCGTCCAGAGATCGGGGCCCTGGTTTTTCAAGGAAGTGGTTACAAACTTCCCTTTAATATCATGAATCCCAAGGATGAGTTTTACTTTCGATTAAAGTATCTCTTTTAGGAAAGGAAGTCCAAAAAAAGATATGTTATCTCAAGTTTGGAGAGAAGAATGAGATAGACGGGGGAGATAAAAGGAAAGTGGGGAAAAGAGAGAGGTGTTTTATGAAAGAAGTGAAATTATCTAAGAGAGAAAGGAGATTTAAAATGAGTAATAAAGTTATACTTACCGTCTTCACCATGTTCCTGGCGATATGCTTGAGTGGGACCAGTCTTTTTGCCCAGGAAATGCCCCCTTTGGAAAAGTACGAGGGACCGATAAAACCGGGCATTGTCCTCACTAAGGATAACTGGGATCAATACCTTCCGGAGCTTAAAAAATTGCTTCCCATCTCCAAGCTCACCTATACTGAGCTCGGAGTGAAGAGTGGTCTGGTGACCATACCCATCATGGAGCTTTGTAAGGAATGCCCGGGGATTACTCCGGCATGGAAAGAGGCCAGCTTCAAGCACGAGGGGAAAGCAAGTATAGACCCTAAGACGCATGAGCTCGTGAACTGGCAAGGCGGTTATCCCTTCCCCCACCCCAAAAACGCCTGGGAGCTTCTCTGGGATGGTTATCTCATGCTCAATCGGACATGTGGGGGCCATGATGACCATAGGTTCTATGCCTGGTTCGGCTTGTTCGATAAGGACAAGTACCAGAAACACTTCTCTTGGCTCAATCAGGAGCGCAAGTACCTTAATAGAGTCGAAATGCCGCCCTTTGGGAACATGGAGGCATATACCAAAAATGATATCATGTTTAAAGGGACCGTAATGATCAGCGAACCACAGGACGTCAGGGGCTTCATTCTCTTGAGACACAAGTACTGGAGCATGACCAGGCCAGATGACGTATACTCCTACATACCAGCTTTGAAAAGAATACGCCGCCTCACCGGTGGAGATGTGACTGATCCCCTTTTAGGAAGCGATGCGATTCCCGATGATTTCCAGGTCTGGCAGCAGAAGGTCACCCCTGAGCAGACCGTCCGAGTGATAGCACGTCGCGAGATGCTGGCGCCCAGGCCAACCGTAGGATGGATAGAGGAAAACCCGGACATGAAGCCGAACTACAGCCAGGAGAAAAACGGCGTTGGTTATCCACAAAAGATGGAGATCCGACCCCAGTGGGTCTGGGAGATCAGCCTCAACAATCCGAACTATATTTACAGCAAGCGGGTACTCTTTTTTGATGCTGTACCTTTAGAGGAAACTAGCGGGTCATTCCGTCCTTACTGGGGTGAGCAATATGATCAGGCGGGAAGGTTGTGGAGGGCTAATGGCCCCTTAGCTCTTGGGATCAATCCTCTGGGCTTCGATCATTTGTTCGGGTGGTTGTTCATGGATTTTCAGAAGAATCATTATACGTTGATGAATGGATACTCGTCCCTTCATAGCAAAAAGGAGTTCACGGAGTACCTTCCCTTAGACGAGGGGAAGGCCCTCACCATCCAGGGACTTTTGAGAGAAGCCCGATAACAGGGCGAAGTGGCTCCAGCGTCTTGGTGTGGTACTGGGAAGCTCGCCTTGTAAGGAGACGGGTGGACATATTCGGGTGGTGGGGAATCGTTTCCCTTCCGGCAACACGCTGCGTGTGTATAGGTAAAGATTTTCTCGGGCAGT